>NZ_JBGLYN010000011.1:0-103998 GCF_047304045.1 Variovorax sp. Varisp85 | reverse complement strand
GCGAACGGCCTGCTGCTGAGCACCGAGGCCCGCGCGAACGCCCAGGCCCACATCGCGGACATGCGCGAGACCACCGCCAGGCTCACCCAGGCACGTGATCTGCACGAAGGATTGAGTCAGGCTGCGCAGGAAGCCAAGGCGCACGAGAGCGGCGACCAGGATGCAGTGACCAAGGCGCTCAAGGAACAGAACGACGACATCAGGGGCCAGGGCAGCGACCCGGCCCACGGCACCTTCCCCGAATTCCAGGAGCCGCACCTGACGCTGGCCAGCCCTGCGGGCATCCAGGCCACGGCCGCCGGCAGCACGCACATCGTGAGTGGCGAGCACACGGCCATCACCAGTGGCGCGCATGCCAGCATCGGCGCCGGCAAGAGCCTGCTGGTCAGTGCGAAGGAGGCCGTGCGCCTGTTCGCCCACAAGGCGGGCATGAAACTCACCGCCGGCAGTTCCGACATCGACATCAGGGCGCTGAAGGCCAGCGTCAATGTGCTGGCCAAGATGAACATCAAGCTGGAGGCCAACCGCATCACGATCACCGCCAGGGACGAGGTGCTGATCAACGGCGGCTCGAGCTACACGCGCTGGAATGCGAATGGCATCGAGCACGGCACGATGGGCATCTGGCGCGAGCATGCGGCAACGCACAGCCTGGTCGGGCCTGCCAGCCTGCCGGTCAAGCCGCACAGCGAATCGGACTGCAAGCTCAGGGAAAACGGCGCGGCCAACGAAGGCGCGGGCTCATTGGCACGTTGACCCGATGGCGCTTCCCGACAACACACCTTCGGACCCACGCTGCGTTGCGCTGGTCCGGCAACTGCGATCGGCCTTCAACGCATCGGCTCGAGTGCTCGACGCTGCCGGAGGGCGCCCCTTGCGCGCCTATCTCGTGCTCGAGAACTGGCACGCCGGCGCATTGACCGGCGCCCTCGAAGAACACTACCCCGGCATGGCCGAGGAACGCGTGGCCGTGCCCGACCGCCACTTCAAGCACCGCGAAGAGGACGCGCCCTGCCTACTTCAGTTGCCGGAGCATTGGGCCGATTCGTCCCCGCACCCGGCGCTCGCACGCCTGGTCGCCAACGATCTGCCCGGATGGCTCGCGCAAGCCTGGGTGCAGGCCGAACAGCGCCAGATGCGGCAACCGCTGTGCGGCGTCCTCTTCAGCGAATTTATCGCCGTGGCCATTGCCGATCATTGGGCGGTGCTGGGCGATCAGCTGTCGCCTGCCGACGGCAGCGCGCGCCTCTTGCGCTATCAGGACCCGCGCGTGCTGCAGCGCGCATGGCCCGTGCTGTCCGACGCGCAACGGCAACGGTGGCTCGGCCCCGTGCGGCGCTGGTGGACGCTGGAGCAGCCCTGGGGACCATGGTCCTTGGCCGACTTGGTGCAGCAGGACGTCCTGGCCACCTCTCGCGAGCCCGAGTGGTTCCAGGCATCCGCCAGGCCCGACGGCAACGCCGAAGTGCTGTCGTCGTCATCCGTCGGCCGCCTGGGTTTCGACCTGCCCCAATGGCAGGCTGCGCATTCCGCGCCGGCGGGCCATCGCGTTTGGGCGCGCCTTGCGGGCAATGGCGTGCCCGTCGACCGGCAACCCGGCGGCGCCGCAATGAGCCGCCTGCTGGCCCAAGGCCAGAGCCTCGGCCTGAGCGACGACAACCTGGAAGATTTCGTCGACCTCACCTGGCGAGCACATCCGACCCAAGGCGCGAACCGAGAGGCCTTCTGGCAGTCGCCAAGCGAAGCCGCCCTGCTCGCCCGGATCCTGGACGCGTTGCGCCGCCGGCCGGACCTGCGTTTTGGCACCGCATACGCCGATGCGGTTTCTGCGACATAAGGAAAGAAAGAAAGCCCCGATGCCCTGCGCCACACCTTGCAAGAACTGCGACCGCAAGGGCCTGCCCATTCTGTTTGTCCGCTATGCGGCGGCTTACAGCGCGCAGACCAAAGGCATGAATGCCCTCAAGCAACTGCAACCCATGGGCCAATTGCAGGCCCAACCCGGAGGCGTCGCCATGCAGGCCGCGCTGTACAACGTACGCCTGCTGCGCGCAGGCTACTTGTATGTACGCATCGAGCGCAAAGGTCTCGCCCCCGAGTGGCAGGGCTACGTCGTGCACCCGCATGGCTACCTGGGTGAGTTTCCGGTGGCTCTGCCGCAGGCGGCAGAGTCTCACCCGGCATGCGAAATGGAGTTCCGTGGAGCCAACAGCTCGATGGTGTGGGTGAGCGATGCAAAGAACGTCACCAAGCTCGACTACATGTTCAATCCCGACCCGATCGACTACGAACACCTGAAGAAGGAGATCGAGCCGAACCTGGACAAGTACACACAAGGCTTCGACGTTGCGGGATGGGCAGGCGGTAACACGAGCCAAAAGGACACGCTGCAGCCCGGACAACTCAACGGGCAGGTGGTGGAGTTCAGCGCGCTGAGCACGCCATCCGTGCGCGACGCCATCGAGCCGCAGATGTATGGGCTGATGGGAAGCAATGCGCAGGAGCGTGGTTGGGGCGACTATGACGAACAGGTTGAGGTGCAAAGTCCAGGCTATGACGTGATGGGAAACGCTACCGGCGTCACGGAGATCAGCACCGACACGAGGAGGCGCATCGGTCCAAGCTATGACAAAGCCCATGGAGCTCGCCTGGAGCGTATGCGCATTTTCCTGTTGAAGAACAAGGGGGCGGTGGTGGCATGCGACGATGCCGTGGGCATTGCCCAGGAGCTTGGGCACTTGCAAACAGAAGCTCAAACGCCCTACAGCCATTGGCAGATCGAGCAGGCCGGCGGGTTTTCCAAGGGCGTGACCAATGAATGGGTTCTTCAAACGGCAGTGAGCGCCAAGAGCCTGCGAGACCTCGTCAAGAAAGGCGCGTTTCAAACGATTGGCAGCGGCTACGAAGAATCCAAGAGCTTCCATGCGCCGTTGCCCAACGATCCTCAGGCACGCGCCCTGGAGCTTGCTGCACGAAATGCCAGCAGAGAGCGAAACAGAGCGCAGCAGGAAACGACCGCCACTCAAAAAATAGACGCGCAATTCATGCGGCTGTTCGATGAATCGACGGCCAAAAGCTTTGTCGATACCGTTCACAAGCCAGCGCATGACAAGGTCCAAGCCTTGCGCTCCAAGCTCGGAGAGGATCAGGGCCGCTGGCTGGGCAGCTCATCTCTCTTCAATGTGATGGGTCGCTACAGTGGCAAGGACGCTCGCGTAGATCGCCCCGGTGGTGGAGCAAACCTGAGTCTTCAACTGGCCCAATGCCTGGCAGGCACCGAAAGCAATGACTGGGGCCGCAAGTGGCTGGAGCAGTTGGATCTCTGGGGTGACAACGCCCTCTCTCGCACGCTGTGCTTCAACAACTTGGCGTACCTGGCGTCGCTCCGACCCGCGGTGGAAGAGGAAGGACAGGCCGGACAAACGACGGCGTTGCCAGCGCCGGACCCCAGCGTTCGATTGCTGGAAAGCCTGGCAGTCAAGCTCAAACTGCTCGCTGGGCGCGTCGGCCTTGGCGACAAGGCCCTTGCATTCATGAGTGAGTTTCCCGCCCTCGGAGAAAGCGGCAGGTTGCGCAAACTGGCGTGGCCCGCGCATGTCATGACACTGATGAGTGTGAAGATGGTCGCGGGCCTTTCCGCATTGCCTGTGACCCGCAAGGAAGCGCAGTTGGTCCGCTATATGGCGTTGACCGGCATCACCACGCTAGGGCGAACCGTGGAGAATGAAGGCGAGCGCTTGCAGTTGCGCGCCAATGACGTAAGGCGCGCACAGATGCTGGGGCGTGCCGAGAAGTTGACCAAGCTTTCCACTGCTCAGAAGGGCAAGGCCGGCGAAGCGGCGATGGATCGAGCGAAAGGTGCAGCGCCTGGTTCACGCGCAGCGATGCTGGCCGGTGTCTTTGACTTCGGAGCCAGCTTGTTGAAGGGTGGACAACTTATCGTCAACCCTGATGGGCGCACCGCGGTGGAAATGGCGGGCAACGTCTTGCAAAGTATCGGCTCGATTGCAGACTGGCGCGCCAAAGCGTACGAAGAGACGATCTTCAAGGGCATCAAAGGCGCCAACGTATACAAGGAGAAGGTCTTGGAGATCGGTTTGGACACGTTGAATGTCGCGCAGCTGAGGAATCTGCAAAAAATGGCATTCAAGTTCTTGCTGCCCGCGGCGATGGTTTCTGTTTGGTTTGATGGGATAGATGCCGCGCAGTCGATACGGAGAGAGCAAGATGCATTGGCACTGGCGCAGATCACGAGTGTCTTCGGTACCATTTTCACAATTACTGGAACAGCAGTGATTGCGTTCGACATTTCCATTCTTGGAATCACTTCGGCAAGCCTTGGTGCTGTGCTGGGATTAGTCGGAGCGGTGCTTGTCGTTGCTTCTGTCGTTGCAATCGCAATCTTTAAGGAAGATGAGTGGATTAACTGGTTGACTGACTGTCCTCTGAACAAGAGTAAAAAGCCAATTCATGGTGATCTGAAAGAAACTTTGCAGAAATTGTCGAACGTGCGAGCTGAGCTGCAGCCAGCACATTAGGGAGTAGAGAATGTTCCCAAACGAACACGTCTATCAACGTGCGCGCAGGCGTTCGATTGCTGAGGGACGCAGGTGTGTGCAAGCCGACGGCAGCAAGAGATTGCTGATGGTCGATGAGTGTCTCGATTCCGTTGGCACAACAATACCAGGTCGATCCCTCTACGCGCAGAACGAAACCTATCTGGAGTTTTGCAATTCGGGGTGGGAGCAACAGTGGAAAGCCGGCATCGGTTCGTTTTTTGTCTTGCTGCCTTGTTTGCTGGTTTTTTGGGGGCTCTACGGGTTTGCAATACACCCGTTCATCACCGGAAACATGCTCTTCCTTTGGTTTGGAGCATTTGAAGCACGGTCAAATTTTGTCTGGTTCGGCTGGCTGCTGCTTTTCCCTTTATCCCTCGGCTGCTGCGTCCTGTTGTGGCTGTGGTTCGACATCATGGGTGCGCGTACGTGCTTCTTCACCTATGCACGAGGCCGCATTCGCTTTAATCGAGTGACGCGCAAGGTCTACCTGCTGAGGCCAAGAGGTTGTGGTGGCAACGCCGTGTTCGACTGGGACCGCCTGCGCGCCATCGTCGACATGGATGGATATGACCTGCTGGCCAGAAAGAATGGTGCGCCCGGCAAGGCTGCTTACTACTCGCTCATCCTCTACCACCCACCGCTTGATGCAGCCGACCCGCTTGCCAAGGGCGAAGACGCCATCTTCGTTGGCCCGACATTGCCCATGCAGCAGGACGCGGCCCCGCTATGGGAGTACATCCGCTGCTACATGGAATACGGTCCTGGCCAGGAAGGCATCCCCGAACGGATAGAGCAGCAACACACTACTTATTGCGGCAAGCCCAGTCCCAGCCAGTACAGACTGGAACAACGTCCCGGGGTGATGGAAACCATGTATCACATGCTCAGTCAGGTGACCTGCTCGTGGCCCAGATTTCCGAAGGAATGGGAAAGCGACAGTGGAATGGGAGAACCTGAAGAGAAGCCCGTGCAAACGGGCGCCGTAATGACGGCGCTCGTCCATCGAGCACAAGGCAAGTTGAGCAAGACCGACGAGATCGAGTTCTTGAAGCGATGGGGAGCAGCCCAGACAGTGCAAGAAGCAAGGTCACAAAAAGCATAAATGAGTACGACGACCGGTAGCCGAACATCTGTTGGGGGCTTGCAGGGCTCTAGCTTTGCAGGTGACCTGCGATCAATCTGAAGAATCCATGTTCGTTCGCGAAAACAGCTACCGACTGGCCCAGCGCCGCTCCTCCGAAAAAGGCCGCACTCACATCAACCTGGATGGGCAAAAGCGCTGGCCGACATATCGCACCGGCGCACGTGGCATCGAGATCCCGGGCCGGGCCGCCTATGCCCAGAACGACGCGTACCTGGAACTGTGCAATCCGGGATGGGATTTTCAGTGGCGTGCAGGTATGGGGAATCTTTACGTCATCTTGCCCGCCGCCGTATTGATCTGGATTTGGTATGGATTTGCAGTCCATCCTCTTGTCTTCAAGACGATCATCTTTTTCTGGCCGACCATGGCCTACGGGAGCGAGGACTGGCCCTATCTTGTCTTCGGTTGGCTCCTGCTTTTCCCTCTCGCTTTGGCTAGCGCCTTCATGATCTTCGCGTGGTTCCACTGCATGGGCATGCGAACCTGCTTCTTTACTTACGCGCGCGGACGTATTCGCTTCAATCGGCTCACTCGCAAGGTGTACGTGCTGCGCCCCCGCTATTGCGGCGGCAACGTGGTGCTGGACTGGGAGCGCCTGGCGGCGCTGTTCGAACCGGAAGGCTCAAGCGCGGGCGCCAAGCAGACCATCAAGGCGCTGGCGCTACATCACCCGCCCTTCGACCCAACCGATCCGAACGCGAAAGGCGAAGACTGCATCTTCGTCGGCCCCGCCCTGCCGGGCCCACAAGAAGCAGCGTATCTGTGGGAGTACATCCGCCAGTACATGGAGGTCGGCCCTACGACCGATCACATTCCGGCCGACGCATCTTCTACCTACAAGGGCATTGCCCGTTACCTGCAGCCTGACTACACCACCTATTGCGGCAAACCCGACTCGCGCCAGTACGGGCTGGAACAAAAACCGGGCTTCATGGAGACGAGCTTCCACATGATGAGCCAGATCACCTGCTCTTGGCCAGCATTCCCGAAAGAGTGGCAAAGCGATTCGGGCATTGGCGAACCAGAGGACAAGCCCGTGCAAACGGGCGCCGTGATGACGGCGTTCGTCCATCGGGCCCAAGGCAAGCTGAGCAAGGCCGATGAGATCGAGTTCCTGCAGCGATGGGGAACGGCCGAAGCGGTACAGGAAGCAATGCCAAACAGGAAGTGAAGCAACTGCGAGCAGTTGCACATAGGCACGTCCTCGGTGCGAATCACCCTCGCTTGCTCACCACATGCTCCCGCCGAAAGTTGCGCGGCGTACTCCCCACCCACTGACGAAAGCGCCGGTTGAAATACGCCTCGTCGGTAAACCCGCACTGGTGCGCAATCTCCCGCACCAGCAGCGAGGTGGAGGACAGCAATTCTTTCGCCCGCTCGATGCGCCGCTCGGTAACCAGGTCGGTGAATGTGCGATCGGTTTCCTTGCGCAGCAGGTTGGCGAGGTAGTTGGGCGAGAGAAACGCAGCGGCCGCGGCATCGGTCAGCGACAGTGGCTTGTCGAGGTTGTCGCGCACGTAGCGCACCACGCGTTGCAACGCGTCCCGCTGCGAGGTTTTCCCGTTGTGCTGCAGCGAAAGGCGCATCAGCGCCTGCTCCTGCCGCATGCAGGCCAGGGCGATGATCTGCTGCACGATGCCACGCATCGCGATCTTGGCACCGAAGCTGCGGCCCGCGTTCAGCGCGTGCAGCTCGTCGAGCCAGCCGCGCACGCGGGCGAAGTCGGCCTCGTCGAAGGCGAAGTCGACGTACTCCTGGAACAGGAAGGGCGCGAGATCGGGGTAGCGCGCGAGCGACACGTCGTCGAGGTCGAGCGCGTCGACCTCGAGTTCGGGCCACAGGAAGCGCTGGTCGAAGTTGACGATGCAGTACAGCGCATCGGGCGGATGCGGAATCACGTGCACCCGGTACGGCAGCACGAAGCTCAGGTGGCGCGGGCCGAAGGGGCGCACCTCGCCGCCGATGGCCTGCTGCGAGCTGCCCTCGATGCCGATCTGGATCTGGAAGTACGCGTGCCGGTGCGGCAGCGTGAGCTCGTTGCGCGCACCCTGGAAGCGGATGTCGAAGTCGAGGTGGTCGGCACGCTCGTGCATGCCGTAGGTGCGGACGGACGTGGGGGGAGGAGAGGTGCGCATCGGAGAACGGGCGGGTCGGCAGGCGTCTGCCCGCGAGGGTACGCCAACTCGCGGCCCGGAAGGCCGGCCCGGCTCGATGCGCAGGCCGTCCTCAAGCTCAGACGACCGCGACGTCCAGCGCGCCCACGCCCGCCACCGTGCCGCGCATGCGGTCGCCCCGCTGCACGGCGGCGACGCCGGCCGGGGTGCCCGTGAAGATCAGGTCTCCGGGCTGCAGCGTGAACAGTGTCGACAGGTAGGCGATGGTGTCGGGCACGTTCCAGATCATGTCGGCAAGGTCGCCGACCTGGCGTTGCGTGCCGTTGACTTCGAGGCGGATCTCGCCGGTCGCGGGGTGGCCGGCATTGGCCACGGGCACGAGTTCGCCGCAGGGCGCGGAGCCGTCGAAGGCCTTGCCGGTGTCCCAGGGGCGGCCCATTTTCTTGGCCTCGCCCTGCAGGTCGCGGCGGGTCATGTCGAGGCCGACGGCGTAGCCATACACATGGCCGAGTGCGGCCGAGGCGGCGATGTTCGACCCGCCGGTCTTGAGCGCGACCACGAGTTCGATCTCGTGGTGCACGTCGTTCGACAGCGTCGGGTACGCGAACTCGTTGCCATCGGCCACGATGGCGCTGGCCGGCTTCATGAAAAAGAACGGCGGTTCGCGGTCGGGGTTGTGGCCCATCTCGCGGGCGTGCTCGGAGTAGTTGCGGCCCACGCAGAAGATGCGGTTGACCGGGAAGCGCGCGCGTTCGCCCTGGATGGGCAGCGAATGAACGGGCGCGGGGGGAATGGCGTAAAGAGTGTCGGTAGTCATTCGACGACTCTAGCCAGCACCGCCCTGCGCCTTGGGGACGCATCTATGCGAGTCTTGGACTCAGCTACGGTTTCATCTCGGTTTTTTCCGGGGTGCGTGCACAGGCCACCGGGTGCTCCCCGCAGCGAAATAAAGGAGGAGCCCGAAGGGCGGGGACATTCGCGGAGCAAGGTGCCCCGTCGGCGGGATCGCGCCCTGAACAGCTACTGCACGATTTGCTACCCAGCCGCACCGAACCCCGTATCGAAGGTCCCCTTCACGTCGAGCGGCTGCTTGATAAGCCCGAACTGCCGGTAAAAGTCCGCCGTGCCCTGCTGGTCGGCGATGACCTGCGCGTCGATGGCCACCCACTTCTGCTGGCGGCGTTCGAACTGCAGCTTCGCCGCCTCGGGCGGAATGCCGACGATGCGCGCCAGCGCGGCCGAGTAGGCGTCGACGTTGCGGTACGACCAGAGCTGCGCCTTCACCACGCGCTGCAGAAAGTCCTGCAGCACGGGCCGCTTCGACACGATGGCGCTGTCGGTGGCCGCGAGATAGCTGAGCCCCGGCAGCAGGCCGCGCCCGCTGACGAGCACGCGCGCATGATGGCTGACCTCGGCCAATGCGGTGTACGGCTCCCACGTGGCCCAGGCGTCGACCGAGCCCTGCGTCAGTGCGAGCTTGGCGTCGGCGGGCGCGAGGAACCGGATGTTCACGTCCTCGGGCTTGAGGCCGGCCGAGGTGATGGCCTTCAGCGTGACGTAGTGGCCGATGGAGCCGCGGTTCGTCGCGATGCTCTTGCCCTTGAGGTCGGCGGCGGTCTTCAGCGGTGAGTCGGGCCGCACCAGCACGGCCGTGCCGTAGGAGTCGGAGCGGTTCGCGCCTATGGCCTTGACGCGCGTGCCCGCCGCCAGCGCGAAGATCAGCGGCGCGTCGCCGATGGGGCCCGAATCGACCGCAGCGGCATTGAGTGCTTCGGCCAACGGCGCCGCGGCCGGGAACTCCGACCACTGGATGTCGTAACCGAGGCCTTCGAGCCCGCCCGCCGCTTCGAGCAGCGCGCGCAGGCCGCCCTTCTGGTCGCCGGCCTTGAGCACCGGACGACCCTGTGCGGCAACCGCTCCCGGCAGAGCGACAGCGGCGGCAATCGATGCCCCCTGGACGAGAAACCGGCGGCGGGAACCGCGGGCAATGGATGTGCTGAAGTTCATGGCATTGCCCGTCGTCACAGCAGGAGTTCGGGCTCGGCTTCGAGCAGGCCTTCGTAAAGGCTGTCGAAGGAATGGATCGCACCTTCGGGTCCACCGATCTGGCTGTGCGTGTGGCGCGCGGTTTCTTCGTCGATGGGCTGCGGCTTGCCGGCGGCTTCGGCGAGAAGTTGCGTGTGGCAGGCGTTGTCGAGCGCGATGTACCACCACGCAGCGGCTTCCACCGTAGGCCCGGCCGTCAGGATGCCGTGGTTCCTGAGGATGGCCCCCTTGCGGTCGCCCAGCGCCTGGGCGATGCGGTCGCCCTCGTTGGTGTCGACCACCATGCCGGTGAAATCGTCGAACAGCGCCACGTCATCGTGGAACACGCAGCTGTCCTGCGTGAGGGTGTCGAGCTTGCGGCCCAGCGTGGACCAGGCCTTGCCGTAGGTCGAATGCGTGTGGGCAGCCGCAACGATCTTCGGGTTGTGCTCGTGGATCGCGGCGTGGATGGCAAAGGCGGCCTTGTTGAGCGGCCTGTCGCCAATGACGGTCTCGCCCTTCGAATTGACGAGCAGCAGGTCGGACACCTTGATGCGCGAGAAATGAACGCCGAGCGGGTTGACCCAGAAGTGGTCGCTCAGCTCGGGGTCGCGCGCGGTGATGTGGCCGGCCAGGCCCTGCGCAAAGCCGAAGCGCGCGAACAGGCGGAAGGCGCCGGCCAGGCGCTCCTGCCGATGGCGGCGCTCGGCCTGGACGGTGGGGCGCGCAGGGATGGGGTCGAACCAGTATTTCTGCTGCGGGTTCGGGTTGAGCTTCAGCGACGCGTGGCGGTCGATGGAAAGAACGGCACTCATGGGAGATTCCTTGGTGTTCGGTTTTGCTCCTTCCCCCTCTGGGGGAAGGTTGGGATGGGGGCTCGACGGCTTCGAAGCCATGACGGTGTTGAACGCCGCTTGCCCCCACCCCTGCCCTCCCCCAGGGGGGCGGGAGAAAGAAGAGTCAGGCGGCCTTGCGGGCGGAAGCCGAGCGCTGCGCCACCAACTCCCGCGTGCGCGGAATCAGCTCGCGCCCATAGTCCAGCGCATCCTCCAGCGGATCGAAGCCGCGGATCAGGAAGGTCGTCACGCCCAGGTCGTAGTAGTCGAGCAGCGCATCAGCCACCTGCTCCGGCGTGCCGACCAGCGCGGTGCTGTTCGAGCGGCCGCCGATCTCCTGTGCCACTGCGGTCCATAGCCGCTTGTCGAGCCGCGAGCCTTTCTCGGCCGCGGCCAGCAGGCGCTTCGCGCCTTCGCTCTGCTGCGGACCGCCTCGGTTGTAGCCCTGCACCACGCGCAGGCGCTTGGTCTCCGCCAGGATGTTCTCCGCGCGCGCCCACGCGGCCTCTTCGGTCTGCGCCAGGATCGGACGGAACGACACCGAAAAGCGCACGCCGCGCCCATGCTTCGCCGCCTCGGCGCGCACGCGCGTGGTGAGCTCGCGCGCCTGGTCGAGCGACTCGCCCCACAGCGCGTACACGTCGGCGTACTTGCCCGCGACCGGAATCGCGGCCTCGGAAGCCCCGCCGAAATACACCGGCACATGCGGCTTGCCGCTGCGCGTCTGCACCGGCTTGACTTCGGAGAAGGCGTTCTGGAAGCGGTAGTGCGCGCCCTCGTGATCGAAGGGCTTGTCGGCCGTCCATACCTTGTGCAGCACCTCGAGGTATTCGTCGGTGCGGGCGTAGCGCTGGTCGTGATCGAGCCAGTCGCCGTCGCGGCGCTGTTCCTCATCGGAGCCGCCCGAGATGTAGTGCACGCCAAGCCGGCCGCCGCTGAACTGGTCGAGCGAGGCAAACTGCCGCGCGGCCAGCGTGGGCGCGACGAAGCCGGGGCGGTGCGCGAGCATGAAGTGGATGCGCTCCGTGACCGAGGCGGCGTAAGCCACCGTGAGCGTGGCGTCGGGGCTGGTCGAGTGGTGCGGCACGAGCACGCGGTCGAAGCCGGCCTTCTCGTGGGCCTGCGCGAAGGCGCGCACGTAGTCGCGGTCGAGCGACGGTCCGTTGGCGGCGTGGATCTCCGAGACCTTCTGTCCCTGGATCATGCCGATGAATTCGACGCCGTCCTGGTGTTGCTGGCTCATGGTTCTTGTCCTCGTGAATGGAAAGTGGATGTCAGGCGGCGGGCAGGCGCAGCACGCTCTCGAAGCTGCGGTCCCACAGCGGTCTGACGTCGGCCGGACCGTCGAGCACGCCGATCTTCAGGAAGGTGTCGGCCACGTCCTGGTGGCTGCGCACGACCGCATCGCTGACGGGGCCGAGGCTGTACTCACCGCTGCGGCGGTTGAAGAGCTCGACGATGTCGCCCACGGGCACGCGCGTTTCGGCCGACTGCGCGCGGGCGTAGGCCAGGAAGTTGCCGTTGATCCACGCGAACGAGCGTTGCAGTCGCTGCAGCAGGTCGCCCAGCGCGGCACGGCGCAATGCATCGTCGAGCGCGCGCGGATTGGCGTAGATGGGGAAGTTGCCCGAGAGATACCCCACGCCGGTCTTGATGACCCGCGCGCCGTACTGCGTGCGTGCCAACTGGCCGTTGTAGCCATAGATGGCCCAGGCATCGAGGTCACCGCGCGCGAAGGCCGAGAGGCCGTCCGACGGCGTGAGACTCACGGCCTGGATGTCGCTGAACGACAGGCCCGCTTCGGCCAGTTGCCTGGCGAGGTAGTAGTGCGAAGTGGTGGCGCGCACGTAGCCTACGCGCTTGCCCTTGAAGTCGGCGATGCTGCGGATGGGTGCATCCTTGCGCGCCAGCGTGGCCTGGTTGTTCAGGTCTTCGTGCGTCACGGCCACCAGCTTCACGCTGGACTTCTGCCGCGCCGCGAACACCGGCGGAATCTCGCTGCCCGAGCCCAGGTCGAGTGCATCGCCGTTGATGGCCTCGATGTGCAGCACGCCGTTGTTGAGCTCGCGCCAATCGATCTTGTAGGGCGTGTCGGCCTGGCCCGAAGCGGTGAGCAGCGGCCGCCAGAGGCCCTTGTAGGTGCCCACGCGCAGCGTGACGCCCGACAGGTCGCGCGACGGCGACGCAGCCTGGGCCAGGCCCGCTGCTCCGGCGGTTGCAGCCGTGCCCCACGCGGCGGCGGCTTGCAGCAGGCGGCGCCGGTCGAAAAGGAAGTCTGTTTTCATCCACCGAACCGTAACCAGGCGGGCAGCGGAAGCGAACGCAGAAAAACGAGTTTGCATATGCGGGATGCGTCGTTTCCCGGCGGCAGGCGGCCCGCTAACGTCTGGGCACCATGAGTGCACTCCCCTTGCGCCGCGCGCCGGCCACGCCTGAAGAACCATCGCCTCCCCCACCCGCCACCGTCGATGCCGCGGTCCTGGCGCGGCTGTCGGCGCAGTTCGCCGCCACCGCGGCCGACCATGATCGCAGTGGCGCCTTTCCGCGCGAGAACTTCGCGGCGCTGCAGGCGCAGGGGCTCATCGGGCTCGTCGCCCCCGCCGAACACGGCGGCGGCGGCGCCACGCTGGCAACGGCACGGCGGGTGATCGCAGCCGTGGCGCGCGGCGAGCCAGCCACGGCGCTGATCCTCACGATGACCTATCTGCAGCACCACGCGCTGACGCGCACCGACAGCCGTTGGCCGCCGCAGCTGCGCGAACGCGTGGCGCGCGATGCGGTGGCGCACGGCGCGCTGATCAATGCGCTGCGGGTTGAGCCCGTACTGGGTTCGCCCGCCCGCGGCGGCTTGCCGGCCACGGTCGCGCGGCGCGAGGGCAGCGGCTGGAAAATCGATGGCCACAAGCTCTATACGACAGGCATCGAGGGCCTGAGCTGGCTCGCGGTGTGGGCCCGCACCGACGAGGCCACGCCGCGCACCGGCGTGTTCCTGGTGCCGCGCGAAGCACCCGGCGTGCGCGTGATTCCCAGCTGGGACCACCTGGGCCTGCGCGCCTCGGGCAGCCACGAGGTGGTGTTCGAGAACGTCGCCATCGGCCTCGACCATGCAGCAGACCTGCGCGCGCCGGCCGACTGGGCGCCTGACGCGGGCAGCCAGACCGACATCGACGCCCATGCCACGCAACAGGCATGGATGACGGTGCTGCTCGGCAGCCTCTACGACGCGGTAGCGACGGCCGCGCGCGACTGGCTGGTGGGCTTCCTGAACCAGCGCGCGCCCGGCAGCCTCGGCGCGCCGCTGGCGAGCCTGCCGCGCGTGCAGGAGCACGTGGGCGAAATCGAGGCGCTGCTGCGAACCAACCGCGTGCTGCTCGACGACGCGGCCGCCGCTGTCGATCATGGCCATCCACCGACGGCCGCCGACAGCGGCCTGCTCAAGTACACGGTGACGGGCAACGCGGTCCGCGCGGTCGAGCTGGCCCTGCAGCTCAGCGGCAACCACGGCCTCACGCGGCAGAACCCGCTGGAGCGGCACTACCGCGACGTGCTGTGCAGCCGCATCCACACGCCGCAGAACGACGCAATCCTGGTCGCGGCGGGCAAGCGTGCGCTGCTGTCGCCGGGAGTCGCCGCATGACATCCCTGCCCTTCCCGAAAGCTTCGCGCCGCGATTGGTTCAAGCAAGGCGCCGCCCTCTCATTGGCTGCAGCCGGTTCGCTGCGCGCCCTCGCACAACCACAGACCACGCTGGTGCTCGGCGACCAGGCCGGCGGCCTGCGCTCGCTGTTCGAGGCCTCGCGCACGCTCGAAGGCGCACCCTTCGCCTACCGCTGGGCCAACTTCCAGGGCGCGGCGCCGCTGTTCGAGGCGCAGCGCAGCGCGGCGGTCGACACGGCCATGGCCGGCGACCTGCCCGTGCTGGCCGCGGCCGTCGGAAAGACGCCGCTGAAGATCGTCGCCACGCGCGTCGGCAAGGCCGACTCGCTGGGCATCGTGGTGCAGCCTGATTCGCCGCTGCGCAGCGTGGCCGACTTGCGCGGCAAGACGGTGATCGTCTCCTCGGCGCGCGGCAGCATCTCGCAGTACCAGCTGTACGGTGCGCTCGAAGAAGCCGGCGTGCCGCGCAGCGAGGTGACGGTGAAGTTCGTGCTGCCGACCGATGCGGCATCCGCCTTCGCGTCGAAGCAGATCGATGCGTGGGCCATCTTCGATCCGTACTACACGATCGCCTTGCAGCAGGGCGGGCGCATCCTGCGCGACGGGCGCGGCATCAATACCGCCCTGGGCTTCATCACCGCGAGCGAACATTCGCTGGCAGACCCCGCCCGGCGCGCGGCCATCGTGCAGTTTCTGGACCGGCTGGCCCGCGCGGGCGACTGGGCGCTGGCCAACCCCGAGGCCTACGCGCAGGCCTACAGCCAGCTCACGCGGCTTCCGATCGAGTCCTCTCGCATCATCACGGCGCGGGCGTCCGTGGCGGGCCGGCCGGTGAGCGAGGCAGACATCGTCGCGCTGCAGGCTGTGGCCGACCGCTCGGCGCGCGACGGCATCCTGCCGGTGCGCGTCGACGTTCGCGCGATCACGGACACCAGCGTCTGGAAGCGCACGGCGTGATCGCGCCGCTGCGCGAATTCGTCGGTGCCTTCGGCCGGCTGCTCGACAGCGCGCCCAACGAGCCCCGCATTCTTTCGGAAGGCGGCGCGCTGCTGCGCACGCTGGTGGCGCGCGACGACTGGCTGCCCGAGGCCTTTGCACAACCTGACCCGCTGCGCTACCGGCAATTCCTGCTGCACGCGGACAGCACCGAGCGCTTCTCGGTCGTGAGTTTCGTGTGGGGACCAGGGCAGGCCACGCCGGTGCACGACCACACGGTGTGGGGACTGATCGGCATGCTGCGCGGCGCGGAGTACAGCCAGGGCCATGTGCTCGACGCGCAGGGCCGTGCGCAGCCGCAAGGCGAAGCGGTGCGGCTCGATGCCGGTGACGTGGAAGCCGTGTCGCCCACCGTTGGCGACCTGCACCGCGTTCACAACGCGCATGCGGACCGCGTATCGATCAGCATCCACGTCTACGGCGCGAACATCGGCGCCGTGCGGCGGCATACTTACCCGGCGCAGGGCGGCCGCAAGCCCTTCGTCTCCGGATACTCCAATGCGCTGCTGCCCAACCTGTGGGACCGCTGCGCCGAACTCGGATCTTCTTCGACAACCGCATGACGACTGCCTCCTTTCCCACCCTTCCCTTCGCCGCCGTGCGCGCGCGGCTCATCGCACGCGAAGAAACCGCCCTGCTCGACGTGCGCGAGGAAGATCCGTTCGCACAGGAACACCCGCTATGGGCTGCGAACCTGCCGCTCTCGCGCGTCGAGATAGAGGCCTGGCGGCGCATTCCGCGGCTCGACACGCTGATCGTGCTGTACGGCGAGCACGGCGGCGCCGACCTTGCCCCGCCGGCCGCGAACACGCTGGCCGCGCTGGGCTACACGAACGTGCACCTGCTCGAAGGCGGCCTCGAAGGCTGGCGCAAGGCGGGCGGCGAGCTGTTTCGCGACGTGAACGTGCCGAGCAAGTCATTCGGCGAGCTGGTCGAGCACGAGCGGCACACGCCCTCGCTCTCTGCGCCCGAGGTGAAAGCGCTGGTCGATGCGAAGGCCAACGTGGTGGTGCTCGACGCGCGCCGCTTCGACGAATACCGGACGATGAGCATTCCCTCGGCCACCAGCGTGCCGGGCGCGGAGCTGGTGCTGCGCGTGCGCGAGCTGGCACCCGATCCGGCCACACAGGTGATCGTGAATTGCGCGGGGCGCACGCGCAGCATCATCGGCACGCAGTCGCTGGTGAATGCGGGCATTCCGAACCCGGTGGCGGCGCTTCGCAATGGCACGATCGGATGGAAGCTCGCGGGACAGGTGCTGGACCATGGCGCGGACCGGCAGGCGCCCGTTGCGGTGTCGCCGGCGCATCGCGCGCAGGCGCAGGCCGATGCAAGGCGCGTGGCCGATCTGGCCGGCGTGCGCCGCATTGCACTCGACGCCCTGCAAACGCTCGAAGCGCCCGGACGCACCGTGTACCGCTTCGACGTGCGCACGCCTGAGGAATATGCGGCGGGCCACCTGCCCGGCTTTGCCAGCGCACCCGGCGGACAACTGGTGCAGGAAACGGATCACCAGGTGCCGGTGCGCGGCGCGCGCATCGTGCTGGCGGACGACGATGGCGTGCGCGCTTCGATGAGCGCCTCATGGCTCGCGCAGATGGGGTGGGAGGCCTACGTGCCGGAAGTGGTGCCGACGGCTGCGGCGTTCACCGAAACGGCGGCACCGGCGAGCGCCTATCCAGCTGTAGCCGCTGCCGTGGGCGAGATCGCACCGAAGGAACTCGCGGTGTTGCTGCAGCAGCAAACCGGCACGGCGGTGATCGACGTGACCACCAGCGCGAACTACGCGAAGCGCCACATTCCGGGCGCCTGGTACGCGATCCGCGCACAACTCGCGCAGGCGCTCGACGCCGTCATTCCACCCGCCCAGCGCTACGTGCTGACCTGCGGCAGCAGCCTGCTCGCCCGCTATGCCGCAGCCGACCTGCGCGCCCTGCTCGACGCGCGCGGCGAGGGCGACGTCGAGGTGCGTGTGTTGGAGGGTGGCAACGCGGCCTGGTTCGCAGCAGGCCTCGAAGCGGAGACCGGCGAGACGCGCCTCGCGACCGCACGCACCGACCGCTACCGCCGCCCCTACGAGGGCACTGACGCCTCCGCCGAAGCGATGCAGGCCTACCTCGATTGGGAGTACGGCCTGGTCGCACAGCTGGGACGCGATGGCTCGCATCACTTCAACGTGATCTGACGCGCGAAAGAAAGCATTTTGAAAGGATTTCGACACGCCGGTGACACTGTGTCGCCAGGGTAAAGGCCGTCATCCGGCTAAGCGGCAAGGCGTTGGAGATTCATATCGACAACAACTCGTCCCAGGAGCTTTGCCATGAGATTTCCTGTTCTTGCCCTGTCCGCTGCCGCGCTGGCAGCCACCCTGACCGGCTGCGTGGTTGCGCCGGCTCAACCCGTCTATGCGGCGCCTCCGGGCGTGGCCTACGTCGCTCCGACGTACGTGTCGCCCGGCGTCGGGTTCACATGGGCCTACCACCCGCGCTACGGCTGGGGCTGGCGCCACCCGCAATACGGCTGGCACCGCGGATGGCGCTGAGCTGCGGCGGCTGACGCCGCTGCGCAGCCAGGCCAGCTAGCTCGGCTCGGCGCTCTTGAACAGCGCCGCGACCTTGCGCTTGGACTTGATGTTGCTGGAGATGCCGCGCGCGGGCGTGGCTGCCTTGGCGGCAGCTTCCCAGGCGGGCGTGGCGTCCGGCTCGCCGGGCTCGTAGGGCTTGTCGAAGAACGGATCGCGCGGCGCCGACGGCGCGCGGTGCGGGCGTCCACCGCCGCGGCGGGCTTCGGCTTCGCGGCGTTCGCGCGGCTGGTCGAGCACATCTCGTGCGTCGCCGGCTTCGCCTTCTTCGCGCCAGTGGCGGCGTCCGTCGTTGATGCGGCCGCGCGGGCGGTCTTCCTCGAATTCGACCGGCTCGAGTTCGATCTTCTTCTTGATCAGTTTCTCGATGTCGGCCACCAGGCGCGCATCGTTGCCACCGCTGGCAAAGCTCACGGCGAGGCCCGAAGCGCCGGCGCGGCCGGTGCGGCCGATGCGGTGCACGTAGTCTTCGGCGTTGAACGGCACGTCGAAGTTGAAGACCGCCGGCACGTCCTTGATGTCGAGGCCGCGTGCCGCGACGTCGGTGCACACCAGCAGATCGACTTCGCCGGCCTTGAACGCGGCGAGGGCCTTCAGGCGTTCGTCCTGGCTCTTGTCGCCGTGCAGTGCGGTGGTGCGCAGGCCATCGCGCTCCAGCGAGCGTGCGAGGCGCGCGCAGCCGAGCTTGCTGTTGACGAACACGAAGGCCTGCGTGATGCCGCGCTGCTTCACGATCTGCTTGAGCGCACGGCGCTTGTCGTCGTCGCCCACGCTGTAGAAATGCTGCTCGACAGTGGAAGCCGTTTCGTTCGGCCGAGCCACTTCGATGGTGACGGGGTTCTGCAGGTAGCTGCTGGCGAGGCGCTTGATTTCAGGCGAGAACGTCGCCGAGAACAGCAGTGTGGTGCGCTGCTTGGGCAGGTAGCTCAGGATGCGCTGCAGGTCGGGCAGGAAGCCGATGTCGAGCATGCGGTCGGCTTCGTCGAGCACGACGTATTCGACCTGGTTGAGCACCGCGTTCTTGGCTTCGATGTGATCGAGCAGCCGGCCCGGCGTGGCCACCAGCACTTCGACGCCCTTCTTCAGTTCCAGCGTCTGCGGCTTCATGTCGATGCCGCCGAACACGACCGTGCTGCGCAGGTTGGTGTACTTGGCGTACAGCTTGACCTGTTGCGCGACCTGGTCCGCCAGTTCGCGCGTGGGCAGCAGCACGAGGGCCCGGACCGGGTGCCGCGCCGGAGAGGTCGAGGCGTTTTCATGCTTGAGCATGCGCTGCAGCAGCGGGAGCGAAAACGCCGCCGTCTTGCCGGTGCCTGTCTGGGCGGCGCCCATCACATCCTGGCCCGAGAGCACGACCGGAATGGCCTGCTCCTGGATCGGTGTCATGGTCTCGTAGCCCATTTCGGCCACGGCGCGCGCCAGCGGTTCCGCCAGCATCAAATTGGAGAAGGAGCTTGTCATTGAGCCCGCTATTGTCGCATTGCCGCAAAAAACGGCAGTGACTTCGGCATGACAACGCCCGCGCCCATGGAGTTGCTATTTATTCAATAGCAATCCAGCCAGCATCGACGGGGTATTCGGGGACATGCAACTCAAAGGCTGCGTGCATTGAAAGTGTCGCAGGCCTTGATGTCGCCGCTTTGATAGCCCGAGCCGAACCACCGTTGGCGCTGCGCGCTCGATCCGTGGGTGAAGCTGTCGGGCACCACCGCACGGCCCGCGGAACGCTGCAAAGCGTCGTCGCCGATCTTCTGCGCAGCATTCATCGCGGCCTCGATGTCGCCCGGGTCGAGCCATTTCTTCGACTCCTGCGAATGGTGGGCCCACACGCCCGCGAAGCAGTCGGCCTGCAGCTCGACGCGCACGCTCATCGCATTGTTCTGCGTCTGGCTGAGTCGGCCGCGCATGCCGTCGACCTTGGCGGTGATGCCGAGTTCGTCCTGCACGTGATGGCCGACCTCGTGCGCAATGACGTACGCCTGCGCGAACTCGCCCGGCGCGCCGAGCTGGTTCTTCAGCGTGTCGTAGAAGCCGAGGTCGATGTAGACCTTCTGGTCGCCCGGGCAGTAGAACGGCCCCATCGCCGACTGCCCCGTGCCGCAGGCCGTGGGCGTGGCATCGCGGAACAGCACGAGGCGCGGTGCGTGGTAGGTGCCGCCGTTCTGCCGGAATACGGCCGTCCACACGACCTCGGTGTTCTTGAGCACCGTCGAGACGAACGCCGCTTCGCGGTCGCCGGACGGCGGCTTGGGCGCGGGTCCCTGCTGTTGTTGCTGCACCTGGGCCGGACCGCCACCGCCGCTGAGCAGGCTCAGTACCGTGAGCGGGTTGATGCCGAAGACCCAGCCCGCGATCAGCGCGACCGCGATGGTCCCGATGCCGATGCTGCGCCCGCCAATGAAGCCACCCCCACCGCCGCCACCTTCACCGCGGCGGTCTTCGACGTTGTCCGATTGTTCGTTGCCTTCCCATCTCATCGCAGTCTCCTTGCCGGCCATTGCAGGAGGATTTGCCGGCGTTCGCAGGATGGTACTTGTCCCGGCGACCCCCAGGGTAACCGGCCGTCAGCGGCCGGCCGGCAATACGTCAGGTTTTTGGCAGAGTGACGCCGCGCTGGCCCTGGTACTTGCCGCCACGGTCCTTGTAGCTGGTCTCGCAGACCTCGTCGCTCTCGAAGAACAGCACCTGCGCGCAGCCCTCGCCCGCGTAGATCTTGGCGGGCAGCGGCGTGGTGTTGCTGAATTCGAGCGTCACGTAGCCTTCCCATTCGGGCTCGAACGGCGTGACGTTGACGATGATCCCGCAGCGCGCGTACGTGCTTTTGCCCAGGCAGATGGTCAGCACGTTGCGCGGGATGCGGAAGTACTCGACCGTGCGCGCCAGCGCGAAGCTGTTGGGCGGGATGATGCAGTAGTCGCCGTGCATGTCGACGAAGCTCTTCTCGTCGAAGTTCTTCGGGTCTACCACGGTGCTGTGGATGTTGGTGAAGACCTTGAATTCAGGCGCGCACCGGATGTCGTAGCCATAGCTCGAGGTGCCGTAGCTGATGATCTTGTGGCCTGCGGCCTCGCGCACCTGGCCGGGCTCGAAGGGCTCGATCATGCCGTTCTGCTCGGCCATGCGCCGGATCCATTTGTCGCTCTTGATAGACATTGAAAACACCCCAGTCTTCGCGCACTTCGTGTCGCTACGCCAACCCCTCAAGGGGCAACACCAGCGGCCCGGCAAAGCCGGTTCCGCGGTGTTCCTGGAAAAGGTTTCGCCGCGCTCGCTGGGTCGGCGATTGTGGCATGGGTGGGTTCGCCCTCTCAGGCCTCAGCCAGCCTGCGAAATCACCGTGCGCTCGACCAACCGGTCGTCGCCCAGCACGATCATCGCGAAGAGCACTTCTTCCAGCGTGTTCGCCAGCTTCGTCTTGCGCGCCAGCAGCGGCGTGGCCGCCGGATTGAGCACCAGGAAGTCGGCTTCGCAGCCCGGCTGCAGGTTGCCGACCACGCCGTCAAGTCCCAGCGCGCGCGCCGCGCCGCCGGTGTGGCGCCACCAGAGTTCCGAGGGCGCGATGCTCAGGCCGGCCTTGGTCTGGCCTTCACGGCCGACGTAGTAGGCCGCCATCATGGTGTGGAAGGGGCTGAAGCTGGTGCCGCCGCCCACGTCGCTGGCCAGGCCATAGGGATAGTCCACGCGGTCGGCCGCGCCGAAGTCGAAGAAGCCGCTGCCGAGGAACAGGTTGCTGGTCGGGCTCACGGCCGCGGCCGTCTTCGTCTCGCGCAGCAGCTCGCGGTCGGCCTCGTCGAGGTAGATGCAGTGCGCGTACACGGCGCGCTCGCGCATCAGGCCGAAGCCGGCGTACACGTCGAGGTAGGAACGCGCCTTCGGATACAGCTCGCGCACCCATTTCACTTCGTCGCGGTTCTCCGCCACGTGCGACTGAATCCAGGTGTCGGCGTACTTCGCGGCCAGTTCGCCCGCGCCGCGCAACTGGGCTTCGGTGCTCGCGGGCGCGAAGCGCGGCGTGATGGCATAGCCCAGGCGGTCGACGTCGTGCCACTTGCGGATCAGTGCCTCGGTATCGATCAGGCTCTGCTCCGTTTCGTCGCGCACGCCGTCGGGCGAGTTGCGGTCCTGCAGCACCTTGCCGGTGATCATGCGCAGGCCGCGGCGCTGGGCGCCTTCGAAGAAGGCGTCGACCGAGGCCACGTGCGAGGTCGCGAAGGTCAGCGAGGTGGTGACGCCGTTGCGCAGCAGTTCGTCGAAGAACACGTCGGCCACTTCGTTCGAATGCGCAGGGTCGGCGAATTTGCTTTCGGCCGGGAAGGTGTAGTTCTCGAGCCAGGGCAGCAACCCCGGCGAGGGCGAACCGATGATGTCGGTCTGCGGAAAGTGGATGTGCATGTCCACGAAGCCCGGCGCGAGGATGCGCCCGGGCAGGTGGGTCGTCTGCGCATCGGGATGGCGCGGCGCGACGGCGGCATGGCTGCCGGCATCGAGCACGCGCTGGCGGCCGGTGCCGTCGGGGGCGACGACCAGCAGCCCGTCTTCATCGAAAACGGGCTGGCCGGCGGCATCGAATCGCAGGAGGGAGGCGCGGTAGGCTTTTTTCATCGTGGGTAGGGAGGGTAATCCAGCCCCGCCGGCCCACGATTTCCACGCGCGTATGAGTGCTATATGCGGAATGCACTCAGCGTGCTGGCAGTGCACGCGACTGGATGTCGAAGGGCACGCCGGTCGGCACAGGCCCGTCGCCGTCCTTGCGCTTGGTCAGCAGCGAATACTTCGACTCGATGAAATAGACGCGGTTGCCCCATACCGCGCCGGACGACGGGTCGTTGAGCCCCGCCACCACCGTCTGCAGGCCGAGCCTTGCACCGTCGACGCGCGCCACGGTGACCTGGCCGCCATAGGGGCCCTCGCCGAAGGCATTGCTTTCGAACAGCACGAGCCGGCCCGGCTTCCAGGCGCGGATCGCGTCGACGTTCTTCAGCACGCGCGGAGCTTCGATGCGCGTGACCTCCCCCGCATTGCCGTCGGCGCCCAGGCCGATGCGCAGCACGTAGGACGCCGCGGCCACGAGACTCACGTAGACATCGCGCCCGCCGTCGATGGCGATGCCATTCAGCCCCTTGTAGGGCCCCGGGCCGGCCAGCGCCGGGTCTTCCTTCCAGACCGCGAGCGCGGCGGCGCCCGGCGCGAGCTTCAGCACGCGCGGGTGAAAGGAGTCGGTCACGTAGAGGTTGCCGCGCGCGTCCTGGGCGAGGTCGTTGCAGTAGCCGTTGTCGGGCATCGCATAGCTGGCATGCGGTGCGCCGGTGGCCAAGTCGTAGCGCTTGAGCGCGCTCGGCGTCTGCGGCACTGTGGTGAAGCCGCTGTTGCCAGAGCAGATCCACAACGCCCGCCGCTTCGCATCGACCAGCACGCCCTGCCCGTTCGCAAGCCCGTTGGCGCCGGGCTGCACCAGCACTTCGGCCTTCGGGGCGACGCCCGGCTTCAGCCGCGCGACCGCGCCCTCGCGCCAGCTGCCGACGTAGAACGCACCGTCGGGGCCGATGGCGACGCTTTCCGGATACCAGTCGTCGGGCAGGGCCTGTACGGCGGGCGGGGCGGCCGAGGCCGTCGCCGCGACGTACGCAAGCAACGCCCCGAGCAGCAGTGTGCGCGCCCGCGTCATTGCCACACGCGATATACGCGTCCCGTCTGCGGCCCTTCGACACTGCGGATGTAGGCCTGCGCAGCCTTTGCCGCCGACACCGACTCGAAACCCGGAAAGAACGACCCGTACAGCGGCAGCGACTCGGCCAGCACCGTCGGGCTCACCACGTTGATGCGGATGCCGCGCGGCAGTTCGATGGCAGCGCCGCGCACGAAGCCTTCAACCGCCGAGTTGACCGCCGTGGCATTCGCGCCGTGGCGGATCGGCTCGTCCGCCACGATGCCCGTGGTCAGCGTGATCGAGCCGCCGTCGGTCAGCACATGCTGGCCCAGCAGCGCGAGCCGCACCTGGCCGAGCAGCTTGTCCTGCAGGCCGACGTTGAAGTCGGCCGGCCGCATCTCGTTCAGCGGCCCGAAGAACAGCCCGCCCGCCGCCGACACGATGGCATCGACCCGACCGACCGCCGCATACAGCGCCTCGACGCTCGCGTCGCTCGTGATGTCGACCTGGTGATCGCCACGCGTGCGGCCTGCGCGAATCACCTCGTGGTGGCGCTCGGCCAGTGCCTGCACCACCGCACTGCCGATGGCGCCTGTCGCGCCCACAACCAGAACTCTCATGAAAACCTCGCCGGATTGAATGAACAGGCGGCCATTGTTTTGCGAACCATCAATTTGATAAATTGCCGTCCGGTTCGGTCATTCGAAACTTTAGGTTTTCAATATGGACAAGCTGCGCGCCATGGAAGTCTTCGTCGCCACGGTGGATGCGGGCAGCTTCGCTGCGGCCGCGGAGGCGCTCGACCTGTCGGCCGTGATGGTCGGCAAGCACATCCGCGCGCTCGAAGAACAGCTCGGCGCGCGCCTGCTGGAGCGCACCACGCGCCGCCATTCGCTCACGGAAATCGGCGCCGCCTATCTCGAGCGCTGCCGCGACGTGCTCTCCAGCGTGCACATCGCCGACGGCGTGGCCGAGTCGCTGCGCGCCATGCCGCAGGGCGTGCTGCGCGTGACCGCGCCGGTGGCGTATGGCGCGCACCGGCTCACGCCCGTGATCGGCGAGTACATCGCCGCCTATCCGCAGGTGAAAGTGGAGCTGAGCCTCAACGACCGCGTGGTCGATCTCGCGGAGGAAGGCTTCGACTGCGGCATCCGCTCGGGCGCCGCGGTCGACGAACGGCTCATTGCAAGGCCGCTGGCGCTGTCGCGCATGTACGCGGTGGCCAGCCCCGAATGGGTCGCACGCCACGGGCAACCCAAGCACCCATCCGACCTGGAGGCATTTCCGCTACTGGGCTTCGCAACCTGGGGGCCGGACCATGCATGGCGCTTCACGCGCAAGGGCAAGACGGTGCATGTGCCCGTGCGCGGCCCGCTCACCACCAACAACGGCCAGGCCCTGCTGGCCGCAGCCATGGCCGGCGTAGGCGTGATCGTGCAGGCCGACGCGCTGCTCGGGCCCGCCATCGCCTCGGGCCAGGTGGTGCGGCTGTTGCCCGGATGGGAACTGCCCACGCGGCAGGTGCACATCATGCGGCTGCCGGAAGCGCGGCCGAGTGCCAAGCTGCGGACCTTCGTGGACTTTGTGGTCGAGCGGCTGGGCTGAAGATCCGCGTTCTACTGATAAATGACGTCAGCGGTGACACCTGCGCCGCTTCGCCAGCGCATCAAGACCCTGTTGCGCCGAAGCTCCATCGCCGCGGGCAACGCCGTCGGCTCGCAAGCCCGTTAACGGGCCACCCGCCCCTGCACACCTTCGACCAACCAGTTCATCTTCAGGATCTGCTCGTCATTCAGCTGCGCGCCCTTGGCAACCACGACGTGGCCCTCGTTGTCGCGCACGTCGGCGGCCACCGCACGAAACGGCTGCAGCTTGCCGGCCGCGATGTCCTTCTGCCGCGCCAGCACCTCGTCCTGCACGGCCTTGGGCACCTTGGTGCCGAAGTCGCCGACGCGGATCATTCCTTCCCTCACGCCGCCCCAGAGGTTGCCGCTCTTCCAACTGCCTTCGAGCACGGCCTTCGCGCGCTGCGTGTAGTAGCCGCCCCACTGGTGCGTGACCGCGACGATCTGCGCGTCGGGCGCGATCTTGCGCATGTCGGAGTGATAGGCAACGGCCATCCTGCCGCGCTCCTGCGCCGCGGCCATCACGGCGGTGGAGCCGGTGTGGAAGGCCACCACGTCGGCGTTCCGGTCGAACAGCGCCATCGCGGCGTCGCGCTCCTTCGGCGGATCGAACCACTCGTTGAGCCACACCACGTGGACCTTCGCAGCCGGATTCACCGAGCGCATGCCGAGCGCGAAGGCGTTGATGCCCTGCAGCACCTCGGGAATCGGGAAGCCCGCGACGTAGCCGGCGATGTTGGTCTTCGTCATGCGGCCGGCCGCGATGCCCGCGAGGTAGCGGCCCTCGTAGTAGCGCGCATTGGCGGTCGCGACGTTGGGCGCGGTCTTGTAGCCGGTGATCGATTCGAACTTCACCTCGGGGAAGTCCTTCGCCACCTTCAGCGTCGGCTCCATGTAGCCGAAGCTCGGCGTGAAGATGAGCGTGTTGCCCTGCTGCGCGAGGTCGCGGATCACGCGCTCGGCGTCGGCGCCTTCGGCCACGTTCTCGACGTAGGTGGTCTGGACCTTGCCGCCCAGCGCCGCATCGACGGCCTTGCGGCCTTCCTCGTGCTGGCGCACCCAGCCGGCATCGGTGACGGGCGTGACGTAGACGAAGCCGATCTTCAGCGGCGCTTTGGGCGACTGCGTCTGCGAAAAGGCGGGAGAAAAGAAAAAACAGGCGGCAGCGCACGCCAGAACGGCGCGGCCAGCGAGGTTTTTGTACATGGTGTTCCTCTACATGGCCCCGGAAAAGCACAACCCGCAGCCGGCCGGGACGCCCGGCTGCGGGGTTCGGATTTTAGTGCGGCCTTCGCGCGGCCGTTTTTCTACTCGAGCTGCACATGCTGGCGCACAGCCTCCAGCAACAGCGTGGCCAGCCGGCTCGCCGGGGCCTCGGAGTGGGCCTGCGCGCGATAGAGCACGAGCGATATCTGCGGCAGCGCCGGCAGGGACAGCGTCGCGCGATCGATGGCGCGTACGTGCGAGGGCAGCCCGAAAGGCGTGCGCACCGTAAGACCCAGTCCGGCCGATGCGGCGGCCCACAGCGCCGCGAGGCTGGCACTGCCGAAAGCCCGGCGCCACGGCACGCCGGCGCGGTCGAGCGCGGTGATCACGATCTCGCGCAACGGGCACGGGGCGTCGAGCATGATCAGCGGCAGCGGCTCCTTGCTCCTGGCCTGGCGCGTACCGGCGCCGCGGCTCTCGCGCTCCGTCCACCAGGGTGCTTCGACCCTGTCGGGCGTCTTCGGGCCGATCCACAACAGCGGCAGGCGGGCGACGCGTTCGGCGTAGGGCGACAGGGGCTGGTCGCCCGCGTCCCACGCCAGTGCCAGGTCGAGCTGGCCGAGTTCGAGCCGCTCGCGCAGTTCGCCGCTGCGCGCCACGCAGGCCTCGATGCGCACCTTGGGATGTGCGCGCGCGAAGCGGCCAAGCACGGCGGGCAGCAGCGTCTCGCCGAAGTCTTCCTGCAGGCCCAGGCGCACCCAGCCCTGCAGGTCGGTGCCGCGCATGGCGGCGCCGGCTTCTTCATTCAGTTCGAGCATGCGGTGGGCATAGGTCAGCAGCGTCTCGCCTGCATCGGTGAGCTCCAACCCGCGGCCGGCCTTGCGGAACAGCACGGTGCCGGCCTGCGACTCCAGCTTCTTCAGCTGCGCGCTCACCGCCGAGGTCGAACGGCCCAGCCGGTCGGCCGCGCGCGCATAGCTGCCGAGCGCGATGCCGGTGGAGAAGGTGCGCAGCACGTCGAGATCGAACATCACCTGGCTCATGTCGGGTCCTTTTCTTATAGTCCTGATTTTTGGGACGATGGGCTCATTATTTTCTGATTTTCAAAACCTTTGCAGCGGCCGACACTGCCCTGCAACATGACCCCTTCACCCCACTCCTCTTCGTTTTCCCCACGCCACCGCTGGAAAGTGCTGGCTGCAGGCGTGGCCGCCAACGCGGCCTTTTCCGTGGCCTTCAGCGGCATTCCCATGACCGCCGTGCTGATGCGCACCGGCTACCAGCTCGACAACGCCACGCTCGGGCTGGTGCTGGGCCTCATGGGGCTGGGCATTGCCGTGAGCGAGCTGCCGTGGGGCCTGTTGACCGACCGCTGGGGCGACCGGCCCGTGCTGCTGACGGGCCTGGGCAGCACGGCCGTCGCGCTGGTGGCGATGGCGCTGTGGGCCGCGCCGGGCGCAGGGCACATTCCCGGCCTCGGCTGGCTCGGCGCCGGGCTGCTGCTGGTCGGCCTGCTGGGCGGCAGCGTCAACGGTGCCAGCGGCCGTGCGGTGATGACATGGTTCGACGCCGGCGAGCGCGGCCTCGCGATGAGCATCCGCCAGACGGCCGTGCCGATGGGCGGCGGCATCGGCGCGCTGGTGCTGCCCTTCGTCGCTCTGCACTTCGGCTTTGCCGCGCTCTACGGCCTGCTGGCCTTGCTGTGTGCGTTGAGCGCGGCCATGAGCTGGGCCTGGGTGCACGAGCCGCCTGTCGCGCCCCGTACCAAGGCCACGGCCGAAGCGCGTGCCGTGTCCAAGAGCGGCCCGCTGCGCGACGCTCGCGTGTGGCGCATCGTGCTGGGCATCGGCATTCTCTGCGCGCCGCAGTTCGCGGTGCTGTCCTTCGGCACTGTGTTCCTGCACGACTTCGGACATGCGGGCCTGGCGACGATCACCGCCACGATGGTCTTCACGCAGGTCGGTGCGATGGTGATGCGCGTGTGGAGCGGCCGCTGGACCGACCGCCGCCGCAACCGACCGGCCTACCTGCGCGCCTGCGGCGCCCTCAGCGTGCTGCTGTTCGCTGCACTCGCGGTGCTGGTGATGGCCGCCGGTACACATGTCGCCGATTCATTGGCGCTGCGGATCGCGCTGGTCGTGCTGCTGGGTGTGAGCGGTGTCTGCGTGTCGGCCTGGCACGGCGTGGCCTACACCGAGCTCGCCACGCTGGCCGGCGCATCCCGTGCCGGCACGGCGCTGGGCATGGCGAACACCAGCGTGTTCCTGGTGTGCTTCATCACGCCCTTCTCTATTCCCCACCTGCTGGCGCTGCAGGGCTGGCCGCTGGTGTGGCTCGCGGCCAGTGCCTGTGCGCTGGTGGCAATGCCACTGCTGGTGCCGCGGCCCGAGACCGCAGCCACTGCCGATCAGAAGGTCGCGAAGACCGCGTTGAGCCGGTCGACGTAAGCGCGCTTTGCGGCCGCGTCGATGAAGCTGCCCTCGAAGCTGTTCGCCGCGAGTTGCCAGGCCTGCTGCGCGTTGAGCCCGGTGGCCGCGAAGGTCTGCGTGAAGTTCTGGTTCATGTAGCCGCCGAAGTAGGCTGGGTCGTCCGAGTTGACAGTGGCGACCAGGCCCGCATCGAGCAGCGCGCCCAGGTTGTGCTGCGACAGGTCGGGGAACACGCAGAGCTTGAGGTTCGACAGCGGGCACACGGTGAGCGGGATGCGGTCTTGTGCGAGCCGCTTCATCAGCGCAGGGTCTTTGGTGCTTTGCACGCCGTGGTCGACGCGCTCGACCTTGAGCACGTCGAGCGCACTCCACACGTACTCGGGCGGGCCTTCTTCGCCCGCGTGCGCGACGAGGTGAAAACCCAATTCGCGGCAGCGCGCGAACACGCGCGCGAACTTTTCCGGTGGGTGGCCGACTTCACTCGAATCGAGCCCCACGCCGATGAACTTGTCCCGAAACGGCAGCGCCTGCTCCAGGGTCTCGAAAGCCTCTTCCTCGCTCAGGTGACGCAGGAAGCACAGGATGAGAGCCGCGCTCACGCCGAGCAACGGCTGCGCATCGACGCATGCGCGGTGCAGGCCGTTGACCACCGTTTCCATCGCCACGCCGCGCGCGGTGTGCGTCTGCGGGTCGAAGAACATCTCGGTGTGCACCACGTTGTCGGCCGCGGCGCGCTCCAGGTAGGCCCAGGCCATGTCGTAGAAATCTTGTTCCTTGAGCAGCACGCTGGCGCCGGCGTAGTAGATGTCCAGGAAGCTCTGGAGGTTGGTGAAGGCGTAGGCACGGCGCAGTTCCTCGACGCTGGCGTACGGAATGGACACGCCGTTGCGCTGCGCGAGCGCGAAGATGAGTTCGGGTTCGAGCGAGCCCTCGATGTGCATGTGCAGCTCGGCCTTGGGCATGGCGCGCAGCAGCGCAGGCAGGCGCTCGGCGGCGATGCGGTCGAAGCTCTTGTCGTAGGTGGGGCGGAAATCGGTCATGGTGGGTGCGAACTGCTGCTGCGTTGTGATCCCGCACAGCATAAGGGCACCCACCTGCCGGCGCGATGTCTGAAACCGTATAGGTGTCAGTCGATGCTGCGCGCCGAACTGGTGAGCGAGCGCGCGCAAAGCAGCAGCGTGGGCGCCAGCTTGCGCACCGCCTCCTCCAGCGTCCAGCGGCTGGTCGGCGCGACGATGTGCACCGATGCCACCGGCCTCCCCTGAGCGCCCAGCACGGGCGCGGCGATGGTCATGTCGCCGAGGAAAAGCTCCTCGGCATTGGTGGCGAAACCCTGCTGCCGCGCCTGGCGCAGCTCCTGCAGGATCTCGTCCACGCCGGTGCGGGTGTGCATGGTATGGGCCACGCGGTCGGAGGCTTCGATGAGCGCGCGCGCCTCGTCCTCGGGCAGCGCGCTCAGGAAGGCGCGCCCCGAAGCCGTGCAGTACATGGGAATGCGGCTGCCGATGGGCATGTGCACCGGCACGAATTGCGCGCTGACGAAGCGCGCCACGTAGACCATGTCCAGCCCGTCGGGCTCGGTGAGGCACGAGGTCTCGGTCGTCACCTTGGTGAGTTCCGACAGGAAGGGGTTGGCCACGTCGATCAGCGAATGGGCCGCGAGGTAGTTGAAGCCGATCTCCATGACCCTGGGCGTGAGCTGGTAGCGCCGCGTCTTCGGGTGCTTGCGCACGTAGCCCAGCTTCTCGAGCGTGAAGACCATGCGCTGCGCCGAACTCTTGGTGATATCGGTGGCCTCGGCCACGTCGGCCAGCGTCATGGTTCGGCGCCGGGCGCTGAAGGCGCGCAGCACGGCCAGGCCCTTCTCCAGCGACTGATTGAAAAGCAGGCTCTGGCCGTCTTCGGGGGCTGTGTCGGGTGTGGCGTCCATGGCGGTGGAGTATATCCACATTCCTTTGAAATATCGAATATCGATATTTTAGACTCGACTAGTGGTTTCTATTTATTGTTTAGAGATTCAAAAGAATCGATTATTGGCACGCATGTTGCATCGCGGGTGCCGCGCATCTTTTCCTTCCCTGTCTCTCTTTTCTTTCTTCTTCTTCCTTCAACTTCCCTTGCTTCGAGGAGTGCTTCCATGAATCGCATCGTTCGCCGCCTTCATCGCCTGGCCCTGGGTCTTTGCATCGCCGGCGGCGCCTCGCTCGCGGCCGCGCAGGGCGCCGCGCCCACCTTCAACGTGGGCGCCACCGCCACGGGCGTACCCTTCACCTTCCTCGACGTGAAGACCAACAGCATCCAGGGAATGATGGTCGACACCGTCACCGCCGTGGGCAAGGCCGGCGGCTTCGGCGTCAACGTGCAGCAGACGGTGTTCTCGGCGTTGATCCCCTCGCTCACCGCACGCAAGATCGACATCGTCTCGGCCGCCATGCTCAAGACGCCGGCACGCCAGGAGGTGGTCGACTTCAGCGACCCGGTCTACTCGTACGGCGAAGGCCTGATCGTCAAGGCCGACGACGCCCGCGCATACGTCTCGCTCGACGAGCTCAAGGGCGAGGTGGTGGGCGCGCAGGTCGGCACGGTGTTCCTCGACATGCTGAACAAGAAGGGCATCTTCAAGGAGGTGCGCAGCTACGACTCGGTGGCCGACATGACGCGCGACCTCTCGCTCGGGCGCATCAAGGCGGGCCTCGGCGACCAGCCCATCATGGCCTACCAGATCCGCCAGAACACCTTCCCCGGCGTGAAGCTGGTCGACAGCTACAAGCCCGTGAACGTGGGCGACGTGTGCCTGGTGGTGCGCAAGGGCGACACCGAGACGCTGGCACGCATCAACAAGGCGATCGCGGCGATCAAGGCCGATGGCACGCTCGCCAAGATCGTCCAGAAGTGGGGGATCTGATGCACACCCCCAGGCTTCGCGCACTTCGTGTCGCTGCGCCACCCCCCTTGCAGGGGGCAACACCTGCGGCCCGGCAAAGCCGGTTCCGCGGTGTTCCCCGAATGGGCCTGACTACGTCGGCCGGTCGATTCGACGTGCCGCGCACCGCGCAACAGGACTGATGCAGATGGCTGCTTCCTCCTTCCTCCAGCACGCGCAGGACTTCCTGCCGATCCTCCTGCAGGGTGCCGTGGTCACCGTGCAGGTGACGGTGCTCTCCTTCCTGCTGAGCAGCGTGCTTGGCCTGGCGCTGGCGCTGATGAAGCTCTCGCCGGTGCGCGCGCTCTCGTGGGCCGCCACGGTGATCGTCAACGTGATCCGCGGGCTGCCGATCATCGTGCAGCTCTTCTACATCTACTTCGTGCTGCCGGAGTTCGGCGTGCAGCTCACGGCCTTCCAGTCCGGCGTGATCGGGCTGGGCATCGCCTACTCGGCCTACCAGGCCGAGAACTTCCGCGCCGGCATCGAGGCGGTCGACCCCGGCCAGCGCGAGGCGGCGCAGGCCATGGGCATGCGCTCGGCGCTGATCATGCGGCGGGTGATATTGCCGCAGGCCTTCCGCATCGCGCTGCCGCCCTACGGCAACACGCTGGTGATGATGCTGAAGGACTCCTCGCTGGTCTCGACCATCACCGTGGCCGAGATGACGCGCGCGGGCCAGCTCATCGCCTCGTCGACCTTCCAGAACATGACGGTCTATACGCTGGTCGCCCTGCTCTACCTGCTGATGAGCCTGCCGCTGGTCTGGGGCCTGCGTCGGCTCGAGAAGCGCTTCGCCGCAGGAAGGAAGCAGCCATGATCCACGTCGAGGGACTCGAAAAGCGCTTCGGCGCGCACCGCGTGCTGCAGGGCGTGAGCCTGCACGTGGACAAGGGCGAGGTGGTGTGCCTGATCGGCCCGTCGGGCTCGGGCAAGTCGACCGTGCTTCGCTGCATCAACGCGCTGGAGTCGTACGAGGGTGGCGAGATCCGCGCCTTCGGCGAGCGCGTGGACCGCAACGCGCCCGGCATCCACCGGCTGCGCAGCCGCATGGGCATGGTGTTCCAGCGCTTCAACCTGTTCCCGCACCGCACCGTGCTGGAGAACGTGATGGAAGGCCCCGTCTACGTGCTGCGCCAGAACGCCGCGCGGGCGCGCGAGGAAGCGATGGCGCTGCTGGCCAAGGTCGGGCTGGCCGAGAAGGCGCAGGCCTGGCCGGCACAGCTCTCGGGCGGGCAGCAGCAGCGCGTGGCGATCGCCCGCGCGCTCGCGATGAAGCCCGAGGCCATGCTGTTCGACGAGCCGACCTCGGCGCTCGACCCCGAGCTGGTCGGCGACGTGCTCGGCGTGATGCGTGCGCTGGCCGACGAGGGCATGACGATGATCGTGGTCACGCACGAGATGGGCTTCGCCCGCGAGGTGGCCGACCGCGTGTGCTTCCTGCACAGCGGCAGCATCGTCGAGGAAGGTCCGTCCGCGCAGGTGCTGGGCGCGCCGCGCCATGCGCGTACGCAGGACTTCCTGCGGCGCGTGCTGCATCCTTCCGGTGCGGCCGGCTCCGGGGAGGTGCGCGCATGAGCGTAGCCAGTGCCATGCCGCCATCGCTCTGGGCCGCCACCGCGCCGCCCGCCGCGCCGACGCCGCCGCTCGCCGGATCGCGCAAGGCCGACGTGCTGATCGTGGGAGGCGGCTTCACCGGCCTGTCTGCCGCGCTGCACCTGGCCGAGGCCGGCGTGCAGGTCTGCGTGCTCGAGGCACATGAGCCCGGCTGGGGTGCCTCGGGGCGCAACGGCGGGCAGGTGAACCCGACGCTGAAGCACGACCCCGACGAGCTTGTGCGGCTGTACGGCGCCGAGCGCGCCGAGCCGCTGATCGATGCGGTTTCGAGCTCGGCCGACCTGGTGTTCGACCTGATCGCGCGCCACGGCATCGACTGCCAGCCGGTGCGCAACGGCTGGCTGCAGGCTTCCTACGCGGCGAAGGACGTGGCCGGCCTGCATGCGCGCGCCGAACAATGGGCCAGGCGCGGCGTGAATACGCTGCCGCTCGACCGCGCGGCCGTCGCGGCGCGGCTGGGCACCGATACCTTCGCCGGCGGCTGGCTCGACGGCCGCGCCGGCGGCATCCAGCCGCTGGCCTACACGCGCGGGCTGGTGCGCGCCGCGCAGGGCCTGGGCGTTGCCGTGCACGGCGGCACCGAGGTCACCGCGCTGGAGCGGCGCGGCTCGCACTGGCATGCGAGCACGTTGACGGGCGCCAGCGTCACCGCGGAGCAAGTCGTCATAGCGACCAACGGCTACACAGGCGCGCTATGGCCCGGGCTGAAGCGCACGGTGCTGGCGGCCAACAGCTTCATCGTGGCCACCGAGCCGCTGAAGGGCGCGGCGGCCGACGCGATCCTGCCGCGCGGCGAAACCGCCTCGACCTCGCAGCGCCTGCTGCTCTATTTCCGCAAGGACGCGCAGGGCCGCCTGCTGATGGGCGGGCGCGGCCATTTCGCCGACCCGGGCGGTCCCGCGGATTTCGCGCACCTGGAGCGCTCGCTGGAGCTGCTGTTCCCGCAGCTCGGGCCGCTGCGCTACGAGTACCGCTGGGCCGGCCGAATCGCCGTCACGCGCGACTTCATGCCGCACGTGCACACGCCGGCGCCGGGCATGACGATCGCGCTGGGCTACAACGGCCGGGGCATCGCGCTGGCCACGAGCATGGGCAAGCACTTGGCTGCGCGGCTCGTGGATGCGGGCGCGGATTTTCCGTACCCGGTGACGCCGATCCAGCCGATCCCGCTGCATGGCCTGCAGCGCTTCTACGTGGCCGGGGGCGTGGCCTGGTACAGCCTGCTCGACCGGCTGGCCTGACGAGTCGCCCAGGTGCCCGGGATGTCTTGCCATGTCGCACGCCTGTGCGTCAAATGCCGGGCATCCTACTCACCTCTTCAGGAGACACATGCCGATCGACACCCTCGCCACCTGGCACCGGCTCGTCAAGGAACGCGATGTGGCGGGGCTCGATGCCCTGCTCGACGACGAGGCCGTCTTCCATTCGCCGGTGGTGCACACGCCCCAGGTGGGCAAACGCATCACGCAGAAGTACCTGGCGGCGGCATTCCAGGTGTTCTTCAACGAGAGCTTCCGCTATGTGCGCGAGCTCAGGTCAGAGCACGATGCGGTGCTCGAATTCGCGCTCGAGCTGGACGGCATCCAGATCAATGGCGTCGACATGATGAAGTGGAACGACGCAGGCAGGATCACCGAGTTCAAGGTGATGCTGCGCCCGCTGAAGGCCGTGAACCTGATCCACCAGAAGATGGCGGCGCAGCTCCAGCCCCCGCAATCCTGACAGCGCCAATGCGCCCGGCACGCCACGGCGTTCGAACCGGCGCGCCCCCTTCGCGAGACACCGCGGAACCGGCTCCGCCGGGCCGCAGGTGTCGCCCCCGGCGAGGGGGTTGGCGCAGCGACACGAAGTGCGCGTAGCCTGGGGGAGTATTTATTCAGCGACGACGTGCAGGCTGCCCTGCACGCTGTACGCCCGCACGCACATCCGGGTCAACTGCACGAGAAACCGAAACACGGCCGGCTCGCTCAGGCAATCCGGGGTGATCGCCATGATGTCCTTGCGGAACTCCATCAGCCCGTTGCCGGACATCGCCATCTCGGCGGAGGTGCCGTAGTAGTGCTTCCAGAAGTCCTGCAGCGGGCCGCGCTTCACCTCGTCGATCACCAGCGTATAGCCGCGCTCCCAGACCTCCTCGTCCATGGCCAGGCAATCGACGTTGGGGTCCTGCAGACGGGCGCCTGGGGGCACCAGGAACACGCGCCGCGTCGCTACCCGCTCAACGGCGGCTTGCTGTGGGCGCATTGCCTGACTCCGCAAGCTCGATTGAAGCGGCTGGCGAGGTGCAAGAATCGGTGAAGGTATGTTCTGCAGCATGGCGTGTGCTTCTCATGATGGGTGTCCTCGAGGAAACCAGGAGGTGTGACAGCTGAAAATTCAAACCGCGAGCAGCCGCAGGCGGCTCGCGTTGGAATGGGCCAGGCTCTTTGGCGGGTCCCAGGTTCCATTGGCGTTCAATGTGGTGGTCAGCGCGTAGACGCCGGCCGGATACGGCAACTCGAGTGGGTTGTTGATCGTGCTGACGTCGATCACATCGCCTTCCTCGTAGTCGCCATAGGCGATGAAGTAGCGGGGGCGCGGCGAGAAGGCCAGGTTCTGGTTGGGGCGTGCCTGCGCCGCATACACCGTGCTGCCTCCCATGGTCACGCCCACGGCAGCCGCGGACCTGCCCGGGACGCTGGCCGACTCGGCGAGATAGAACCGCGACCGATCGGGTCCCGGGATCGGGTTCACGAACCGGTAGGCACGGTCGTAGTCGAGCGTGATCTTGTTGTTCAGGCCGGTCGCGTCGTAGGTTTCCGTGGCGGTGAACTGGGTGCCGGGCTGCAGTTCGCCAGTTTCAGCCCAGGAGAAGCCGGTGTCGACGCTCCACTGGAACTTGACGCGCGAACTCGGGCCCGGGTTCGAGAACTCGGCGAACCAGGCCAGCGACAGCGCATTCGGCGCCCATTGCGTCGGGTCGTTCTGGAACACCATGAAATAAGCCGAATGACTCGCATGGTTGTTGACCGTGACTGAATAGATCATCCCCATGGCAACTCTCTTCCGGAAGTGATGGATCAGGCGGTTGGTGCCGCAACGGCACCGAGCTGGACCTCACTCTAGGGATCGCGAGTGGAGAATGAAATTACAGGCGATTACACGCGCTGTGCGCCACCCTGGATCTCGAAGGGATAGTTGCCGAGGCGCACGTTCCCGCGCCGTCGCTCGACCAGCGGCGGCTCGGCCAGCCGGGGCGCCAATGCATTGAGGATCTGGTGCTTCGCCCTGAAGATCTGGATGTTCACGTATGAGGGCTCCACGCCCAGCATGCGCGAGAGTTCGTCCAACCCGATCCAGCCCTGGCTCTGCGGCGCAACGCCTTTTTGCGCGTCCTGCTGCCGCACGCGGGCGAGCGTGACGAGGGTGTAGTGATGAATGCGTTCGCCGAGCGACACCGATTTGCCGTCCGCCACCAGGCTCAGGCTCGTGTGCTCCTCGTTTTGGCTGACGTTGAAGTGCAGCGAAACCTCCGCCGAGGCCGGCGCCGAGGCTGCGATCGGGTTCTCGGAAGTGGACGCTAGGTCGTCGCCCAGCACGAACTCCCACGTGCTGCCCGAGGTGCGGACCACGGCGCCATCGTTGAGGTACTCGATGCCGCCGATGTGCTCGAGCATCCATTTGCCTTCGTGGAAATACACGTTCACTTCAGGCTGCTGCTCGTCCGGCAGCAGGTTTTCGCGAAGGTTCAGCACCACGGCGGCGCCGCGCCCCTCGCTCGGAAAAAGGCAGGTGGCCGGCGGCGCGAGGTCGTCCGCGATCCAGACCGTTTCATCGCCCACGCCCATGCGGACTTCGGCGCCCGCGGGCAAGACGGTCCAGCGGCCGCCCGGCAGGCGCTCGCCGTTCAACGTGGTGCCGTTGCGGCTCTGGTCGACGATCTCCCATGCGCGGCTGTTCCATCGGACAAGCGCATGGACCTGTGACACGTCCGGCGCCTTCAGCACCGTCTGGCATGCCGAGGCGCGGCGGCCGAAGGCATGCACGGGCCGCAGCATGGTGGCGCGCCCGTCGAGCTTGTTCCTGAAAATAGCCATCGGTGCATTCTCTCTCGCGAGGTCAGACGTAGAGCGCCTGTGGATTGAGGTCGCCCTCGCTCATCGGAGTGTCGCGCCATCCCATGGCGACGGGCACCCTGTACAGGCGCGGGTTGCCCAGCTCCGGCCAGATGTGGCACAGGCCGGGCACGATCACCTTCACCGTGCACAGCGGGATGTCGGGGCGCGTGTGGTCGAGGACGATGGTCTCCATGCCGAGGGCAGCGGCAATGCCGACGCAGCGCTTGATTTCTTCCGCGATATCCGTCTGCGCGGCCGGCGCCGTCACGGCGTCGCTCACCTTCGACGGCATGAGAAAGCCGGCGCGCTGCATTGCAAAGGTCTTGCCGGCCACGATCAGCTGGCTCATTTCCGTGAGCGCGCGTTCGCAGGCCAGCGCGCGGTCGGTGCTGCAGCCGAAGCCGATGGCCCACTCGCCCGTTTGCCCGTGCCGGCCGACGGCAACCGCCACCGGGATGCCGAAGTCATGGGTGATGTCGAGCACCCAGCGCTCCCACTCAGGGCCGCAGGTGCGCTCGATGCGCAGGCGGATTTCGGCGCACAGGCCACCGAGGTCGATGGCCGGCCTGCGGATTTCGCCGTACCACCAGATGGCTGCGGCATCGCGCTCCACCAGTTCGAGAAAGCCCTGCAGAATGGCTTCCTCGCGCGTGTTCCCGGCGGCGCATCCGTTCGATGTCCAGCTGACGTGGCACTGGCTTGGCACCGGCGCATTCGCGAAGCAGAAAGCCAGCGGGAGGTAGCAGCGGGCATCGGAAGTCAGCGACCAGGCGGGCGTCCACCATGCGGGCTGACCCGGGGCTGCGGACGAGGTCGCCACGGCGTGCGGTGGCTTCTCCGTGTCGAACCGCGCGCGTTGCCGATCGCTGAACAGCGCCAGCGCCTGCGGCTGGACGCAGCGCGCGTCGAGGTCGGCGGCGAGCGCGACGACCGAGGCCTCGTCGCCCTGGTAGAAGGCGGCGTGGCGTTCGACCGCCTCGCACAAAGCGCTGGCACGGGACTGCTCCATCGACATGCCTTTGCCGAGGCAGACCTGGGTCAGCGGGCCGGGCAGCGCATCGCCGCCGGCCGGTGCAGTCCTGAAGATCTCGCTGCGATAGACCGTCAGCGCATCGTCGGATTCGGCGTTGAGCGGCCGCACCTGCGCGATCGCGCCGCACAGCGGACTGACGTGGCGCGCGAGCCGCTCCACCGTGGCCGAGGCAGGCACAGTGCGCCAGCCGCCATCGCGCCGGGCGGCGGGCAGGCCCGGCGCCAGCGCGATGCGTTCGCGTTGCCGCTGCGCCATGAGCCCCGGCGTTCCGCACTGCGGGCACTGGGGACGGCCGAAGACGAAATGCGGCTGCGGCGAATCCAGCGTGCGCACCTGCGCATCAGGGTGCGCGGCGAGTTGCCTGGCGATGGGGAGCAGTCGATCGAGGCGTTCGCCGACAAGCCCGTCGCCGGCGCGCACGGGCGGGCCGATGGCCATGCCGCCGTGGCGGTCCTGCCACCAGGCGCGCGCCGGCCGGTTCCCGAGCCAGCGGTGCGCGAGGCAATGCCAGCAGGGGCCGGCCGGCTTCCCGCGCGGCCTGAAGACCGGGCCGGCCATGGCCTGTTCGCCGGTCGGCTTGACCAGCAGCCATGGACGCCCCGAAGCGCGCTGCTGCGCATCGATCACGCCGAGCCGCGGGTCCAGGCAGTCGTCGCAGAACACGAGGGTGAGGCCAGCGCCGCCCGCCTCGGCGATCGCCAGCCCCCAGCGCCGTGCCGCGCCGTCGTTCACGGCCTGCGACAGCAGGACGAAATCGACGTGATCGGAGACGGCCGCACGCGCGGGTTCCACCGAGAAATCGGGCACGAGGTACGGCTCGCCGCCGTCCGTCGCGGCGGGTCGCACGAGCCCCTGGCGCGCCAATGCTTCGAGCGCATGCAGCATTTCCGCGAGCGGCGCGGCCGCGCCTTCGCTGCGGCAATAAGCCGCGAGGCTGACACGCTCGCGCAGCACGCGCTCGAGGGCCATGACGCCCGGCGAGCCGAGCACGAGCAGTTCGCTTTCGCTCAACAGCAGCAGGTTGTCCTTCAGCACGACCGGCGGCAGGTGCTTCTCGTGCCACCGGAAAACGTCGCCGAAGAAATCCGGTGCCGCGGCGCTACGCATCGTCTTGCGGGCCCAGCGCAAGGCGCACGACGGCATAGGGCCAGGCGCCTGTCGCGGCCTGGAACGCCGCTTCGAACAGCCGATGCTGTTCGGAGAATTGCGCATAGATGTGGTCTTCGGACAGCACCCGCATCGACGGATGCAGACGCGCGATCTGCACGGCGTCTTCGAAGCCCGACACCACCGGCAGCCGCATGCCGCCCACCGCCATGGGCTGGCGCGCGAGCACCGGGTGCACATGGTCGAGCACGACGGTGCACGGCGTCGCGCCGTGCTCGAAGCGCCCGGCCAAGCGGCACAGCAGGGCCTCCAGCGGCGCCTGCGGCAGGTAGGGGCAGACGCCCTCCAGCATCGCGAGCACGGGCCGCTCGCCGGGCAGGCTGGCGGCGTCGAGCCACGCGTCGTCGAGGATCGAGCAGGCGAGGTCGGTCTCGCCTTCGCCGCGCGCCATGTGCTGCGCCCGCAGGCCGATGGCGTCCGGCAGGTCGATGTTCAGCCAGCGGGAACCTGCCGCCACGGCCGCCCCGAGCCGGCTGCGCCGCGTGCAAAGGCCCGCGCCCAGCGTGATGCACAGGCCCCCCGGATGGATTGCGAGGAATTCGGCCGCGAAACGGTCGAACAGTGCGGCGCGCAGGACCACGCTCCTGACGAATGCCGCGTCCATCGCATAGGCCGAGAGGTCGAAGGGCAACGAGGCCGCGATGCGCTGCGCCTCGGGGTCGGAGAACGCCTGCGCATCGCCGCGCAGGCGGCTGGCCTCGGCGCGCGCGGCCAGTGTCAGCAGGAGCGTGGCCGTGGCGCCTTGCAGCGCGCCAGCGGCCAGCCCCCGATCGACCGCGGACTCAGCAGGTGAAGGGATAGGGGTCGCCCGTGTTGTTGTACGAGGTGAGCGCGATCGCCCGCATGCCCTCTTCCACCGGCGCGTTCGGGTAGTTGAGGAGGAGGCCGTTCTTGATCGGCGAGCCGTCGGCATTCTCCAGGTTCCATTCGCCGCGCGCCGTGTCCCACGTGAAGGCGGAATTGGTCGTGAACAGGATCTTGAAATTGAACGGATTGTTGTAGCCCAGCCATTGGCTCAGCACCGGCGCCTTGTCGGTGTCGGGGTCGCGCGTCAGGTCGAAAAGGAACTCCGGCGATTGCCATGCGAGCGCGATCGCGCGCAGCACCAGGCCACCGAACGCCAGCAGAGAACCTTCGCCGCCGCCGGGGATGCCAAGGCCCGTGGGCAGCGCGGCTTTCATCAGGCCGGCGGTGGACGCTTCGGGCGCCTCGAAGGCGACGGCGCCGCCCATGAAGTTCGGGAACACCTGGTAGTAGGCGGCCAGCGCCTCCGCGGCATGCGAGGAAGGCGCCTGCGGCAGCACGATGATGAAGGAATCGTCGGGGCCGACCCAGCCGGAAGTCAGCATCGGCTTCCATTCGGCGCGCATGTCCGGATCCGGATTCTGGAAGAGCCTGATGTCGACTTGCGGCCACATCGTCGGCAGGCCGAAGTCGCGGCGCAGCATGGGCTGAATGTCCTGCTGGTCGAGCAGTTCGCGGCGGTAGGCATCGTCCTGCCACGATCGGGCAACGCCTCGAAGATAGGCAAGGCGGAATTCGAGCAGCGGTTCGGCGCTTTGGCGTTGAGGGGTCATGGTCACTTCATCCTTGGTTCAAGAAACAAATGCATGCAGGGGCATGCGTGCAGACAACTCCGATCGCAGGCCGGCCAGCTCCTCCAGGCGTGCGGCCACGTCGCGGCCTTCAGGCGCCAGTGCCTGCAACGCCGCCAGGGCCTCGTACTCGGTCCTGTGCTTGGCCCCCTCGCGCGCCACTTCGGCGGCCTGCGCGAAGCAGGCGGCCACCGCCGCGCGCTCACCGCCGGCGGCCTGCAGGTAGCGGGCCTTCTGCAGATGGAGCTCGGACCTGTAGAGCCCTTCCTTGAGCTCGTCCGCCATGCGCAGGCACTCGTCGATGCGCTCGAGCGCTTCGCTCCAGCGCTGGTTGGCGGCCAGCGTGTCCGCGGCGAAGGCACGGTAGTAGGTCTGGCAATAGCGGCAGCCCATGCCCCACAGCGCCTGCACCCAGGCGTCGGCTTGCGCGATGCTGTCGACGTCGCCGGTGGCCCAGCAGCGGATGATTTCCGCATACCCCTGGAACGCCGGCAGGCCATAGCGCGCGGTGATGCCGAGCAGTTCGCCCGTGCTGACCAGCGCCCGCGCCTTGTCGTTGCGGGCCTGGTGGCCCAGGCTCTGGTACAGCAGGGCCATGCTCAGCGACGGAATGTGCGACATCTCCCGCGCCCACCGGACGGCATTCGCGGCGTCGGTGCGGGCGGCCGCGTCGTGGCCCGCGAACCAGCGCACCAGCGCGCGCCCCGTGGTGGCCCATACGCGGGTGTCGAAGCCGAAGTCGGCAGCATGGTGCGCGTGCGCTTCGGGGCTGTAGCGCTCGATGGCGTCGGTCAGCGACTGCTCGCCGAGTTCGAACTGGCCGTCGGAATAGTGCGCGAGCCCAAGATAAGTCTGTGCCGCCACGAACACGCCCTGGTCCTGCTGCTGCACGGCATGGTCGAGCAACCGCTGGCTCAGCCGCTGCACCTCGGCGCGGTTGCTCGCGACGTGGTGGAAGGTGATCAGCGTCCACAGGTGCTGCACCTGCTTCTCGCGGGGCACGCTGTCGTCGAGCAGTTCCTGCGACAGGGCGATGCGGTCCACCACCTGCGCATGCGCCCAGCCGTACTTGTTCATCATCGCCTGCGTGACGTAGCTGTTCACGTCGAGGCGCGCCTCGCGCTGCGCAGCGCCATCCAGGCGCGCCATCCAGCCGTCGATGTGCTGGGCGTAGGAAATGGTTTCGTCGTTCAGCGAGCGATGCTGGGTAATGCGCAGCTGCTGCACCGCCAGCGCCATGGCCTGCGCGTGCTCGCCGGCATCCGCCCAGTGCTGGGCCACGCTGCCCGGCTCGTCCGCCACGCGCTGCGGCTGGCTGTCCAGCAGCGTCTGCGCCACGTTGCGGTGCTGCTGCTGGCGCTGCGCGACGAGCATGCACTCGTAGGCGGTGTCGCGGATCAGCGCGTGGCGGAAGATGAAGGCGCCCGGCGGCCCGGCCGGCGCCACGAGCCCCGCGTCGAGCAGCACGGCCATGTCCTTGTCCATGGCTTCGGGGAGCTTGCCCGAACAGGCGCACAGCAGCTCGGCATCGAATTGCCGCCCGATGGTGGCGGCCAGCTGCAGCAGGCCCTTGACGGGGCCCAGCCGGTCGAAGCGACTGACCAGCGAGTCGCGCAGCGTGACCGGAATGGCCGCTGGCTGCGCGGTGTCCTTGAAGACCCAGACGCCGTCCTTCTCCACCAGGTAGGCGTCGAGCAGCATGCGCGCCATTTCCTGGATGAACAGCGGCACGCCGTCGGTGCGCGCGACCACGTTGTCGATCACCTGCGGCGCGGCGATTCTCGGCGCCAGCGCCTGCCGGGCCAGTTCGGCCGCCTGCGCGTCTTCCAGACGGCGCACCTCGATGCACGCCGCCTGCAATTCCGGCGGCTTCTCCCATTCCGGCCGCGCGGTCAGCACCAGCAGCACGCGCCGCTGCGGCAGCTGCGCGACCAGCTGCTCGAGAAACTCGATGCTCGTGGGGTCGGCCCAATGCACGTCCTCGAGCAGGAGCAGCAGCGGCGCCGCCTCGGCCATGTGCAACAGCCACTGCGCGATCGACTGCAGCAACAGCGCCTTCTGCATCGGGGGAGACATCTGGCTGGGCGCGCTGTCGCCCAGCGGCAGGGAAAGCCATGCGCAGAAGATCGGCAGCACCGCCTCGCCGTCGCAGCCGGCCGCATGCAGGGCCTCGCGCAACCGCTCCCGCCGGGCGTCCGGCGTGGCGGCGTCGGGCGCGGCGTCGAGCCGCTGGCGCAGCAGCGCCAGGAACGGCGTCAGCGCGTTGTTCTGGCTTTCGGGCTGGCACTGCGCACTGACGGTCTGCCACCCTTCCTGCGCCACCTGCTCGCGCAGCATGTCGGCGAGACACGACTTGCCGATGCCGGGCTCGCCGCGAATCCACACCGCGCCGCCTTGGCCTTGCCGGGCCTGGGCCCACGCCGCGCGCAGCTGTTGCAGTTCCGGCTCGCGGCCAATGCACGCCTCGTGCAGTGCCTGTTCCGCCGACTCGTGCAGCATGGACGCCTGCCGCTTGCTGCTGAGGCAATAGGTCTGGATGCCGCCGGACTGCCCCGGCAGGGCCACGCTGCCGGCCTTGTCGAAGCGCGCATGGCGCCCCAGCAGCCGGTAGCTGCTTTCGCTTGCCAGCAGCGTCCCGGTTTCGGCAACGCCCTCGAGTCGCACCGCGACATTGACGGCATGGCCCGACGGGATTTCTCCGGCGGCCACCACCGCCATGCCGGTGTGCATGCCCATGCGGATACCCAGATGGACGCCGTGCGCCTGCTCGATGGCGGCCGAGCGCTGGCGGCTCAACGCAATCAGCTCCAGCGCAGTCATGCCGGCCTGCCGCGCGTCGGTGTCGCTGGCATGCGGATAGCCGAACAGCACGATCATCCGGTCGCCCAGCGTGCCCGCCAGCAATCCGCCGCGCCGCGTGGCGGTCTCCGCGAACAGGGAGAGCTCGTTGCGCTGCAGCAGTTCCAGTTTTTCGATGTCCGAGGGCAAGGCATCGTCGGCGCCCTCGGCGTCGGCGTCCGGCCAGACCGAGACGCTGCAGCACAGCACCGTGAGCTGGCGCTTCTCGGAGAAGCCGCGCGTCGTCACCACGGTATGGGCCAGCGCCTCGTCCTGCGCCTGCTTGGCCGAGCGCAGCACGCCCACGAGGTCGTCCAGCCGCAGGCGCCCGAGTTCGGCCAGCAGCGTGGCCGCGGAATCGCAGCGGTCGGCGGCCTTCTTCCTCAATGCCTGCCGCAGCACGGACGCCACCGGATGGCTGGCGATTTCCGAGGGCAGCGGCACTTCCTGCGGGCTCAGTTGCTGATGAAGAATCTCCGCCGCCGATGCGCCGCGGATGGCGGGCACGCCGGTCAGGCATTCGATGAACATCAGGCCCCAGGCATACAGATCGGACTTGACGCCGGGTGGCTCGCCGCGCAGCTGCTCGGGTGCGCTGTAGGCCGGCGTGCCCAGGGACTCTTCCGTCATCGTGAGCGTCAGGAATTCAGCGCCCCTGTTCGTGGGTATGACGGTGCTGATGCCGAAGTCCAGCACCTTCGCATGCGGGACGGCGCCGGTGAACGTGACCATCACGTTGTCCGGCTTCAGGTCGCGATGCACGATGCCCGCGGCATGCGCGCAGTCCAGCGCATCCAGCACTTCCGCCATGAGGTGGGCGGTTTCGGGGGCCGTCAAAGCGCCCTTGCGCCGGATCAGGCTGGTGAGCGTTTCTCCCGGCACGTACTCGAAGACGCCATAGACGCAGGCGCCCTGCTCGCCCTTGTCGAGCAGCTGAACGATGTGCGGATGGTGCAGCGCGGCGCAGAGCTTGGTCTCGCGGTGGAAACGCGCAACGCGCTGGCTGCCGACCTGCAGCTTGACGACCTTGATGGCGACCACGGTGCCCGTGCGCTGCTGCAGCGCACGATAGACGGTGCCGTAGCCGCCTGCGCCCAGTTCCTCCAGCAGGTCGTAGCCCGGAATCTCCAGCGATTCCGGCAATTGCGGTTGCAACGCTGTGTACGTGGGGTTGGTGGCGGCATCCTGCATTTCAGCCTCGTCGTGATGGAACGTTGATGGTCCTCCGGGACTTGCCTCGGCCGCGTTCCGCGCTGCGACGGTACGCAATAGTGACACTAATTGTTACTGTAGCGGACACAAGGACTTTTCAGGTAGGCAACACTCCAAAAAAAGAAAACCCGCAACAAGTGCGGGTTGTTAGAACTTTTCGGTGTATATGCTGCCGCCCGGCGCAGCCCGGGCTCCTTCGCGAACACCGCGGAACCGGCTTTGCCGGGCCGCTGGTGTTGCCCCCGGTAGGGGGAAGGCGTAGCGACACGAAGTGCGCGCAGCCTGGGGGCGAGCTTATTTCTTCTCGCCGCCCGGCACCTTGCCTTCGACGCCCTTGACGTAGAAGTTCACGCCCGAGAGGAACTTGTCGTCGGCCACCGCGTCCTTGGCGACCAGTTCCTTGCCGTCCTGGCCGAGGATCGGGCCCTTCCAGATCACGAAGCTGCCGTCCTTCAGGCCCTTCTTCACTGCCTCGACCTTGGCCTTGGTTTCGGCCGGCACGTCATCGGCGATCGACACGAGGTCGATGGCACCTTCCTTCACGCCCCACCAGCTCTGGCCGGTGGTCCACTTGCCGTCCAGGGCTTCCTGGGTGGCCTTGATGTAGTACGGGGCCCAGTTGATGGTGGCCGAGGCCAGGTGGGCCTTGGGACCGTAGGCGGTCATGTCGGAGTCCCAGCCGAAGGCGCGCTTGCCTTTCTCTTGCGCGGTCTTGAGCACGGCCGGCGAGTCGGTGTTCTGGAACAGCACGTCGGCGCCGCCGTTGATGAGGGCGGTGGCGGCTTCGGTTTCCTTGGGCGGGCTGAACCACTCGTTGACCCATACCACCTTGGTCGTGATCTTCGGGTTGACCGACTGCGCGCCCAGCGTGAAGCTGTTGATGTTGCGCAGCACTTCGGGGATCGGCACCGAGCCGACCACGCCCAGCGTGTTGCTCTTGGTCATGGCGCCCGCGATCACGCCGGCCATGTACGCGCCCTCGTACGTGCGGCTGTCGTAGGTGCGCATGTTGTCGGAGGTCTTGTAGCCGGTCGCGTGCTCGAACTTCACGTCCTTGCTGTCTGCCGCGACCTTGAGCATGGGCTCCATGTAGCCGAAGGTGGTGCCGAAGATCAGCTTGTTGCCCTGGCTCACCATGTCGCGGAACACGCGCTCGGCGTCGGCGCCCTCGGGCACGCTTTCGACGAAGGTGGTCTTGATCTTGTCGCCGAATTCCTTTTCGAGCGCCTTGCGCGCGTTGTCGTGCGCGAAGGTCCAGCCGCCGTCGCCCACGGGTCCGACGTAGGCGAATGCGATGTTCAGCGGCGCTGCCGGAGCCGGTGCGGCAGCGGCGGGTGCCGGGGCCGGCGCGGGCGCTGGGGCCGGTGCTGCCGCTTCTTCTTTCTTGCCGCAGCCGATCAGGGCCGCCGAAGCGACCGCCGTGAGGGCGGCCAGCTTGAGCAGGGAGCGCTTGTTCAGATCATTCATTGTCGGAAATCCTCAAAAGGACAGGTTGGCGGAAAAACGAAACACGATTATGAGCCGGGGTAGAACGGTTTCCCGATGGAGGCCGGCATGTTGGCGCGGATGAATGCCGGGTTGCGCGAGATCAGCGCCAGCACCACGATGGGCGCGATGTACTGCAGCATGCTGAGGAACTGCGCCGGCACGTCGACGCCGCTGCTCTGCAGGTGAAAGCCCAGCATCGACACGCCGCCGAACAGGTAGGCGCCCAGCAGCACGCGCACCGGCCGCCAGGTGGCGAAGGTGGTGAGCGCCAGCGCGATCCAGCCGCGCCCTGCCACCATGCCCTCGACCCATAGCGGCGTGTACACGGTCGACAGATACGCGCCCGCCAGCCCGCACAACGCGCCGCCCGCGATCACCGCCATGAAGCGGATGCGCCGCACCGGGTAGCCCAGCGCATGCGCCGACTCGGGCGACTCGCCGACCGAGCGCAGCACCAGGCCGGCACGCGTGCGGTAGAGAAACCAGATCAGCGCGACGGTCAGCACCACCGCGAAGTACACCATCGGGTGGTGGCGGAACAGCGCCGGGCCGACGAGCGGGATGTCGCCCAGCACGGGGATGGCGTAGCTCACGCTCGCGGGCAGCTTGGCCTGCACGAAGTTGATGCCGGCAAAGGCCGAGAAGCCAACGCCGAACAGGCTGAGCGCGAGGCCGGTCGCGTACTGGTTGGTGTTGAGCCAGATCACCAGCACGCCGAAGAAGGCCGAGAGCAGCGCCCCGGCCGCCATGCCGGCGAGGAAGCCGAGCCAGGGGTTGTGCGTGGTGACCACCGTCGCGAAGCCCGCGATGGCGGCGCAGAGCATCAGGCCCTCGGCGCCGAGGTTGACGACGCCGGCCTTCTCGTTGATCAACAGGCCCAGCGCCGCGATGGCGAGGACCGTTCCGGCGCTCAGGGTGGAGCCCAGGAGGAGTGCGTAACTGTCCATTCAATTGCTCCGGCGCGGGTTGCTTGTGTTCGAGGGCTGATGTTCGGGGCGCTGTCGCTCAGGGCGCGTGCACAGGACACCGGGTACTCCCCTGCGCGAATGTCCCCCGCCGGCGTGAGCGCCCCACGACACACGCGGCACTCGAATCGAAGCGAAGGCCTTCATTCAAAGTGCTCCTTCGTTCGGTCGCGCGACAGGCGCAGTGAGCGGTGTGCTCGCCTGCAGCGAACTCGTCGTCAAGCCCGCAGCCTTGACAGCCGCCTTGCGGCGAATGCGATAGGCAATGAGCGTGTCGCAGGCCAGCAGCGTGAACAGCAGCAGGCCCTGGAACACACCGGTGAGCGACTTGGGCAAGCCGAGACGCGACTGCGCCAGTTCACCGCCGATGTAGAACATGCTCATCAGGAGGGCCGAGAAGATCATGCCCACCGGATGCAGCCGCCCGACGAAGGCCACGATGATCGCCGCGAAGCCATAGCCCGCCGGCACGTAGGGCGTGAGCTGGCCGAGCGGCCCCGCCACTTCGAGCGCACCGGCGAGGCCGGCCGCGCCGCCCGAGGTCAGCAGCGCGATCCACACCGCGCGCCGCGCCGAGAAGCCCGCGTAGCGCGAGGCCGCCGGCGCCAGCCCGCCGACCTGCTGCGCAAAGCCCGCGCGCGTGCGGAACAGGAACACCCACAGCGCCCCCGCGCCCACCAGCGCGATGACCAGCCCGATGCTCACGCGCGAGCCCTTGAACAGGCGCGGGATCTGCGTGACCGCCTCGAAGGTCTTGGTCTGCGGGAAGTTGTAGCCGTTCGGATCCTTCCACGGCCCGTAGACCATGTAGCCCAGCAGCAGCGTCGCCACGTAGACCAGCATCAGGCTCACCAGGATCTCGTTGGCGTTGCACTTGTCGCGCAGGAACGCGACGATGCCCGCCCACACCATGCCGCCGAGGACACCCGCGACCAGGATGGCGGCCACGATCCACTGCCCCGTGCTCTTGTCGGCCAGCAGCGCCACGCCACCGGCCGCAATGGCGCCGAACACGAACTGCCCTTCGGCGCCGATGTTCCACACGTTCGAGCGGAAGCACACGGCCAGCCCCAGCGCAATGATCAGCAGCGGCGTGGCCTTGACCATCAGCTCGCCGATGGCATAGCCGCTCTTGATGGGTTCGTAGAAGAACACCAGCAGGCCCTTGACCGGGTCCTTGCCGAGCGCCGCGAACAGCGCCACGCCGATCAGCACGGTGATCGCCAGCGCCAATATCGGCGAGGCATAGCTCCAGAAGCGCGAAAGCTCCGGACGGGGTTCGAGCTTAAACATGGGCCGCCTCCTTCTTCCACAGGCCGCTCATCCATTCGCCGATCTGCGGCAGCGTCGCGGCCGCGCGGTCGATGGAGGGCGACAGCCGGCCCTTGGCGATCACGTGCAGCCGGTCGCAGATGTTGAACAGCTCGTCGAGCTCCTCGCTGATCACCAGCACCGCACAGCCGGCATCGCGCAGCGCGAGGATCTCGGCATGGATCAGCGCGGCCGCGCCCACGTCCACGCCCCAGGTCGGCTGCGAGACGATGAAGAGCTTCGGGTTGGCGTCGATCTCGCGCCCGACGATGAATTTCTGCAGGTTGCCGCCCGACAGCGACCGCGCCGCCGCGCGAGGGCCTCCTGCCTTGACCTTGAAGCGCTCGATGATGGCTTTCGCCTGCCGCTCGAGCGCGCCGGTGCGGATCCATCCGCCCCGGCCCACCGCATCGCCGCGCGTGAGCAGCAGGTTGTGCGCGAGCCCCAGCGTGGGCACCGCCCCGCGGCCCAGCCGTTCCTCGGGCACGAAGTGCAGGCCAAGCGCGCGGCGCGCGCGCGGGCGCAGCCGGCCGGCGGGCTGGTCGAACACCCGGACCATCGGCGCCTCGGCGCGCACGTCCTCGCCCGACAGCGTGTAGAGCAGCTCCTTCTGGCCGTTGCCGGAGACACCGGCGATGCCGACCACTTCACCCGCGCGAACCTCGAACGAAATGCCCTCGAGGTCCATGCCGAACTGGTCTTCGCGCGCCAGCGTCAGCCCCTGCACGCGCAGCGCCACCGCGCCCGCATGCACCGGCCGGTGCTGCAGCGGCGGCGGCTCGCTGCCGATCATCAGCCGCGACAGCGACTGGGTGCTTTCGTTCTGCGGATTGCACACGCCCGTGACCTTGCCGCCGCGCAGCACGGTGCAGGCGCTGCACAGCTCCTGGATCTCGTGCAGCTTGTGGCTGATGTAGAGAATGCTGCAGCCCTCGGAGGCCAGCTTGTTCAGCACGTGGAAGAGCTTGACCACCGCCTGCGGCGTCAGCACCGAGGTCGGCTCGTCGAGGATCAGCAGCTTGGGGTTGGTGAGCAGCGCGCGGATGATTTCGACCCGCTGCATCTCGCCCACCGACAGCGTGTGCACCGGCCGCGCCGGGTCGATGTCGAGCCCGTATTCGCCCGCCTTGGCCGTGATGCTGCGCGCCACCTCGGCCAGTTGCAGCGACTTGTCGAGTCCCAGCCAGACGTTCTCGGCCACCGTGAGCGTGTCGAACAGGCTGAAGTGCTGAAACACCATGCTGATGCCCAGCGCCCTCGCCTGTTGCGGGTTGCGCAGGTTCACGGCCTGGCCGTCGAACATGACGGTGCCTTCGTCGGGCTTGACCGAGCCGTAGATGATCTTCATCAGGGTCGATTTGCCGGCGCCGTTCTCGCCGAGCACGGCGTGGATCTCGCCGGGCTGCACGGCCAGGGAAATGTCGCTGTTGGCGACCACCGCGGGATATCGCTTGGTGATGTTCGCCAGTTGGAGTCTTGGGGTTGTCATGCCGGGTTTCGTGGATTTTTGTCTCGTCAACAGCAACAAAGCGGAAACGGCTATCAGTTTAATAACGTCCCCGCGACCATCGGCGCCCGACGGCGCTTTGCTCAGTTCAAGTCAGTGTCCGCCGATATAGGCGAACTTGAACAGGAACACGGCGGCGATGACCCAGACCATCGCATGCACTTCCCGTGCCCGGCCGGTGCAGAGCTTCAGCACGGCGTATGTGATGAAGCCGAAGGCCAGGCCGTTGGCGATGGAATAGGTGAAGGGCATCGTGAGCGCGGTGACGGCGGCCGGGATCACCTCGGTCGTGTCTTCCCAGTCGAGCTCGACCAGGTCGCGCAGCATCAGGCAGCCCACGAAGAGCAGCGCCGGCGCGGTGGCGTAGGCCGGCACAGATCCCGCGAGCGGCGAGATCATCAGGCAGGCCAGGAACAGCAGCGCCACCACCACGGCCGTGAGGCCGGTGCGTCCGCCCGCCTGCACGCCGGCCGCGCTCTCCACATAGGCCGTGGTGCTCGAGGTGCCGAGCAGCGAGCCCGCGAAGATCGCGCCGCTGTCGGCCAGCAGCGCCTTGTTCATGCGCTCCATCTTGCCCGGCACCAAGAGGCCGGCGCGCTTGGCCACGCCCATCAGCGTGCCTGTGGCGTCGAACATCTCGACCAGGAAGAACACCAGCACCACGTTCAGGATGCCGCCCTTGAGCGCACCCAGGATGTCCAGCTGCATGAAGGTGGGCGCGATGGACGGCGGCGCGTCGAACACGCCGTGGAACTTGTTGCCGCCGAAGAAGAACGAGAGCACCGTCACCGTGACGATCCCGATCAGGATCGCGCCGCGCACCTTGAGCTTGTCGAGCGCCACGATGATGAGGAAGCCCAGCGTGGCCAGGATCACCGGCGCCGAGTGCAGGTCGCCCAGCGTGACGAAGGTGGCCGGCGAAGCCGCGACGACGCCAGCGCTCTTCAATGCGATGAGCGCCAGGAACATGCCGATGCCCACCGTGATCGCCGTTCGCAGCGACTGCGGTATGCCCTGTATGAACAGCTCCCGCAACCCCGTGACCGTGACGATCAGGAACAGGCAGCCCGAGATGAACACCGCGCCCAGCGCAACCTGCCACGTGTAGCCCATGCCGAGCACCACCACGTAGGCGAAGTAGGCGTTCAGCCCCATGCCCGGCGCCATGGCGATCGGGTAGTTGGCGTACAGGCCCATGATCAGCGTGCCCAGCGCCGCAATGAGGCAGGTGGCCACGAAGACCGAGCCCTTCGGCATGCCCGCGTCACCCAGGATCGAGGGGTTCACGAAGATGATGTAGGCCATCGTCAGGAAGGTGGTCAGCCCCGCGATGACTTCGGTGCGCACCGTGGTGTTGTGCGCGCTGAGCTTGAACACGCGTTCAAGCAGGCCCGGGCCGCTTGCACCGCTCACGGCCGCACGCGCACGCGCGGACTCGACATGCCCCGGCGTGCGGGGATCGGCGCCCTGCGGCGCCTGTTCGAACGTACTCATTTCGCTTGTCTCCAGCTGTTGTAGTGGCGGTTGCTTCATCGTTGCCCCGCTCACGACGCCGGCGCGAACGGGGATCTCTCAGGGATCGAAGGTTTCAGGCGCGGCGGGCAGGCGCGTTGCGGCGCCGGATACACCGGACAGGGCGGAAACCGTTGGACGCAGCGACGCCGCCACGTCCTTGATGCATTCGCGCAGCCAGCGCGCCGAGCTCGACGAATGGGTGCGTTCGTGCCAGAGCTGGTAGTACATGAGGCGCGGCAGCGCCACGGGGCAATCGAGAATCTTCAGCGGCAGCCGCGACGCGAAGCGCTCGCAGTACTGGCGCCCGGTGGTCAACACCAGCAGGCTCGAGGCCACCATGTCCGGGATGAGGCTGAAGTGCGCGCAGCGCGCCGTGATGTTGCGCTGCCGCCCCAGCTCGTCGAGCATCTGGTCGATGATGCCGCGCCCGCCCGGATGCATGGGCGTGGGCGCGATGTGCTCGGCCGCGAGCCAGGTCTCCAGGTCCCAGCCGCGGCGCACCGCCGGATGGTCCTTGTTGACCAGGGACACCACCTCGTCGCCGAAGAGCCGCGCCATGTGCAGGTCTTCCGGCGGCTTGAGCCAGTTGCCGATGACGAGGTCGACCTGGCCGAGCGCGAGGTGGCCGTGGTAGTCCGAGTCGGGTGTGAGCGCGTGGATCTCGATCTGGCACAGCGGTGCCTCGCGCTTCACGTGCGCCACCAGCATCGGCAGGAACAGCGGGTCCATGTAGTCGCTGGCCGCGATGCGGAAGGTGGTGGCCGCCGACTGCGGCTCGAAGCCGCGCGCGTCGGAGAACAGCATCTCGGCCGCACGCAGGATGCTGGCGGCCGGCTCGATCATGCGCAGCCCCGCATCGGTCGGCACCATGCCCGAGCCCGAGCGCACCAGCAGCGGGTCGCCCGACAGCTCGCGCAGGCGCTTCAGCGCGGCCGACACGGCCGGCTGGTACATGCCCAGCCGGATGGCGGCGCGCGAGACGCTGCGGTCGGTCAGCACGGTGTGAAGCACCCGGATCAGGTGGAGATCGATCTTGTCGAAAAGTGCCTGGTCACGCATGTGACGTCCCCCCAGTCTTCGCGCACTTCGTGTCACTTCGCCAACCCCCTGCCGGGGGCAACACCAGCGGCCCGGCAAAGCCGGTTCCGCGGTGTTTCGCGAAGGGGATCAGGAGGTAGGGCATTGGGAGAACTTTGGACATGCGCCAAAGTCTACGAGTGACTATGCGGACTGGACAGCGGTAATGGCACGAAGGATCGACTCGCTCGTGGCCGGCGCCTTCAGCGGCGGATCGATGCGGTGGCCGCCCGCGGCAGACACCGCATCGCGGATCGCGAAGAACACCGAGAACGGCAGCAAGAGCGGCGGCTCGCCCACAGCCTTGCTGCGGTGGATCGAGTCCTCGAAGTTCTGGCCTTCGAACAGGCGCACGTTGAACACCGGCGGGCAGTCGTTGGCCGTCGGAATCTTGTAGGTGCTGGGCGCGTGCGTGGTGAGCATGCCGCTTTGCGGGTGCCACACCAGCTCCTCGGTGGTGAGCCAGCCCATGCCCTGGATGAAGGCGCCCTCGACCTGGCCGATGTCCACCGCCGGGTTCAGCGACTTGCCCGCGTCGTGCAGGATGTCGGCGCGCAATAACTTCCACTCGCCGGTGAGCGTGTCGACGATCACCTCGCTCACGGCGGCACCGTAGGCGTAGTAGTAGAACGGGCGGCCCTGCATCCTGTCCTTGTCCCAGCTCAGGCCGGGCGTGGCGTAGAAACCATCGGACCACAGCTGCTTGCGGTCGAGGTACGCCTCGCCCACCACGGTGCTGAAGGCCAGCGAGCGGCCATTGACCTCGACCTTGTCGTTCGCAAAGCGCACCTCGCCGGCCTTGCCGCCGTGGCGCTCGGCCGCGCATTCGGCAAGGCGCTCGCGGATCTGGCGCGCCGCGTCCTGCGCGGCCTTGCCGTTCAGGTCGGCGCCGGTCGATGCTGCCGTGGCCGAGGTGTTCGCCACCTTGGTGGTGTCGGTGGCGGTGACCCGCACGCGCTCGAAGCTCACGCCCAGCTCGTGCGCCACCACCTGCGCCACCTTGGTGTTCAGGCCCTGCCCCATCTCGGTGCCGCCGTGGTTCACGAGGATCGAGCCGTCGGTGTACACGTGCACCAGCGCGCCGGCCTGGTTGAAGTGCTTCACGTTGAACGAGATGCCGAACTTCAGCGGCGCCAGCGCGAGGCCGCGCTTGAGCACCACGCTCGCCTTGTTGAAGGCCGCGATGTCTTCGCGCCGCGCGCGGTAGCCGCTGCTGGCTTCCAGCTCGGCCACGAGTTCATGGACGATGTTGTCGGTCACGGTCTGGCGGTACGGCGTGACGTTGTTGTCGGTCTTGCCGTAGAAGTTGACGCGCCGCACGTCGAGCGGGTCGCACTTCAGTTCGCGCGCCACCGAGTCCATGATGTTCTCGATGGCGATGGCGCCCTGCGGACCGCCGAAGCCGCGGAACGCCGTGTTGCTCTGCGTGTTGGTCTTGCCCGAGAAGCCGTGCATGGCCACGTTGGGCAGCCAATAGGCGTTGTCGAAGTGGCACAGCGCGCGCGTCATCACCGGACCCGACAGGTCGGCCGAGTGGCCGGCGCGCGAGACCATGGTGATCTCGGCGCCGAGGATGCGGCCCTCGTCGTCGTAGCCCACCTCGTACTCGTACCAGAAGCAGTGGCGCCGGCCGGTGATCATGAAGTCATCGTCGCGATCGAGCCGCAGCTTGACCGGGCGCTGCAACTGGCGCGCCGCGATGGCCGCCACGCAAGCGAACAGCGCCGACTGAGACTCCTTGCCGCCGAAGCCGCCGCCCATGCGCCGGCATTCGACATGCACTTCGTTCGACTGCAGGTGCAGCGCATGCGCCACCAGGTGCTGCATTTCGCTCGGGTGCTGCGTCGAGCAGTGGATGTGCAGCGCGCCGCCTTCCTTCGGAATGGCGTAGCTGATCTGGCCTTCCAGGTAGAACTGCTCCTGCCCGCCCACGTCGAGCGTGGCTTTGTGGCGATGCGGCGCCTTGGCGATGGCGGCGCGCACTGCGGCCTCGTCGCCCTCGTTGGCGCTGCCTCCGCTGCGCACGATGTGCATCGGCGGCACCACGTACTGGCCGCGCGCATGGGCGTCCTGCGGTGTGATCACCGGCGGCTGCGCGTCGATGGTCAGCGCGTCCTTGGCTTTCGCAGCGGCGCGGCGCGCTGCATCGCGCGTCTCGGCGATCACGGCGAATACGGGTTGTCCGAGGTAGCGGATCTCGCCGCCGTGGTTCACGGGCAGCAGGATCGGGTCGTCGTGAATGATCGAACCGCAGTCGTTGCTGCCGGGAATGTCGTCGGCCGTGAGCACCGCGACCACGCCGGGCATCGCACGGATCGCGTCGAGCGACAGCGCCGTGACGCGGCCGTTGGCGGCCGGCGACAGGCCCAGCGCGCAGTGCAGCGTGCCGGCGAGTTCGGGAATGTCGTCGATGTAGGTCGCTTCGCCGGCCACGTGCAGGTGGGCCGACTCGTGCGGCCGGCTGATGCCGACACGCGCGCCAAGATCGTGCGCGAGCGCTTCGGCACCGACGTCGATGCGCGCGGCGGTGTTGGCCAGGTAATCGGCAAAGGCCTCGGCGGGCTGCAGCAGGCGGGCGTCGATGGGCTTGTTCATGGTCAGACTCCTTCGGCGGCGGCCTTGGTGGCATGGGGCATCACGCTCCATACGCTGGTTTCTTCCAGCGACAGGGCGTCTTCGGCGCGGGTCTCGAGCCAGAGCCGCTGGATCAGGTTCTGCGCCACCTGCAGCCGGTAGTCGGCCGAAGCGCGCATATCCGACAGCGGCTTGAAGTCCTGTGCCAGCGCGAGCTTGGCGGTGGCAACGCTGGCCTGCGTCCATGGCTTGCCGACCAGCGCCGCCTCCGCGTTCGCGGCGCGCTTGACGATGGCGGCCATGCCGCCGAAGGCCAGGCGCGCGGCCTTGACCGTGTCGCTGCCGGCTTCGAGTTCGATGGCGAAGCCCGCGCACAGCGCCGAGATGTCGCAGTCGAAGCGCTTGCTGATCTTGTAGGCGCGCACCTGGCGGCGCAGCGCAGCGTGCGGAACGGCCAGCCCCTGGACGAACTCGCCCGGCTGCAGCTGGTTCTTCATGTAGTCGAGATAGAACTCGGACAGCGGCATGCGGCGCACCGCATCGCCGCGGCGCAACTCGATCTGTGCATCAAGCGACATCAGCACCGGCGGCGAATCGCCGATGGGCGAGCCGTTGGCGACGTTGCCGCCCATGGTGCCGGCATGGCGGATCGGCGGCGAGGCGAAGCGCAGCCATACGTCGGAGAGGCTCGGCACGCGCTGGACCAGCGCGGCAAAGGCGGATTCGAGCGAGGCGCCGGCGCCGATGTAGAGCTCCTCCTTGCGGTCTTCGATGGTCTTCATTTCGGCCACGTCGCCCACGTAGATGATGTCGCCCAGGTCGCGGAACTGCTTGTTGACCCAGAGGCCGACGTCGGTCGAACCGGCCAGCAGCTGGGCGCGTGGCTTCTGCTCGCGCAGCGCGGCGAGCTGCGCCAGGGTCTTCGGCGCATGGAAGTGGTCGACGCGGGCGCCGAGCGGGGCGGCATAGTCAAGGCCGTCGTTCTGCAGCGCGGTGAGGGCCGCGACCACCGGTTTCGTGTCGAGCCGCACGGCCGGCAGGTCGAACATGCGCTGCCCGGCATCGAGGATCGGGCGGTAGCCGGTGCAGCGGCACAGGTTGCCCGAGAGTTCGTCGGCCAGCTGCTGGCGGGTGGGTTGCGTGCCTTCGGCCTGGTGGTGCTCGTAGGTGGACCACAGCGACATCACGAAGCCGGGCGTGCAGAAACCGCACTGGGAGCCGTGGCAGTCGACCAGCGCCTGCTGGACAGGGTGCAGCGTGTGCACGGCGTGCTGCTTCTTTTCAGCGGCCTCCCGGGTCTTGCATTGGCTCTTCAGGTCCTCGACCGTGAACAGCGCCTTGCCATGCAGCGTGGGAAGAAACTGGATGCAGGCATTCACGGTCTGCAGGTTCAGCCCGTCGATGGTGCCTTCGGCATCGGGGTCGGTGGCGAGTTCGCCGATGACGACGGTGCAGGCGCCGCAGTCACCCTCGTTGCAACCTTCCTTGGTGCCGGTGCAGCGGGCGTCCTCGCGCAGCCAGTCGAGCACGGAGCGGGTCGGGTGGACGCCGGTGACGTCGACGATCCTTCCGCGATGGAAGAAGCGGATCGGTTGAATCTGGCTGCTGGTGCTGCTGTCGGTGCTCATGCTTTTGGGCTCGTGGGAGACCCGTCGTGGGTCAGTCATGGACGTTAGCGGCTTGTCCGGGGTCTTGCATACGGGGGCGCCCATAACGCGTATGTGGGGGTCGGTATGCCACGTACGGGGAAACCCTTGCGCGCATGCTGCAATTCCCGGGCCACGCGAAGGCCCCGTCGGCCGTCAGCTGTGCGCGATGGCCACCCACGCCGTGGCGACCAGCGTGCAACCCGCCGCCGCGAGCAGGCCGCCGACCAGCCATTTGAGCGTGCGCGGCTGCAGCCTGTTCGGCAGCCGGTGGTGCAGCCGCGTCGCGCCGTAGACGACCGGCATCGCGCAGCCGGCCAGCAGCGCCGCGCGCCACGAGAAATGCCCCGTCGGCACCACGATGACGAGCCGCACCAGCGAGTTGAACGCGAACATCAGCAGCAGCGCGCGGCGCACCAGCTCGCGGTCCAGCGGCTGGCGGTACATGTGGAAGACGATCGGCGGCCCCGAGCTCGAGAACAGCCCGCCCAGGACGCCCGACAACCCGCCGACGACGGCGAAGCTCGCGCGGCCCGACACCGCCGGCAGCGGTCTGGCCTGCAGCACCAGCAGCACCGCGCAGCCCAGGATCGACACGCCCAGCAGCCCGCGCAGCCAGTCGACCGCGTCGCCGCTGAGCCAGTTCAGCAGCACGAGCCCGACAATCACGCCGACCGTACTGCCATTGAGCGCCGGCTTCATGAGCTGCCAGGGCACCACGCCGGGCCGCGCGCGGAAGTACGTCCATGCGTTGATCAGGCTCAGCACCGTGGCGGCGTTGGCCGTGTCGCTCACGCTGGCGACGTGGAACACCGACACCAGCCCGAGCAGGATCAGGCTGAATGCGAAGCCCGTGAGGTTCTGCGCATAGGTGGCGAGCGCGACGCAGGCCATGAAGACCAGCACCGGGCCGGCCTCGGAAAGAATCGCTTGCACGGGTCCGGTCTCAGCGCACCATGTCCCAGCCCATCATCAGGGCCGCGAATCCCATCAGGGCGGTGCCGCCCCAGCCGAGCCACCGGGTCCGGCGCCCGGAGGTGAACACGCCCATCACCTTCTCCCGCGTCACGAGAACCATCATGGCCGCCATGATCGGAACCGCGACCACCCCGTTGATGACCGCGCTCCAATAAAGCGCCTTCATGGGGTCGATGGGCGTGAAGTCCAGCGCCGTGCCGACCAGCGTGGCCACGGCGATGATCCCGTAGAACTCCTTGGCCTCCCGCCAGTGCCGCTCCAGTCCTTCTTCCCAGCCGAAGGCCTCGGCCACCGCATAAGCCGCGGAAGACGCGAGCACGGGCACGGCCAGCAGGCCGGTGGCGATGATGCCGCCGGCAAACAGCCAGAAGGCGAAATCGCCGGCCAGCGGGCGCAGCGCCTCGGCCGCCTGCGCCGCGGAGGTCACGTCGTGCACCCCGGCCGTGTACAGCACCGATGCGCCCACCACCATCACGAAGAAAGCGATGAGGTTGGAGAAGGTCATGCCCACCCAGGTGTCCAGGCGCACGCGCCGCAGGTCGTGCTGCACCTGCTCGTCCGTCCCGCGCCGCCCGCCCTTGAGCCGGAGCTCCTCGACTTCCTGCGACGCCTGCCAGAAGAACAGGTAGGGCGAGATCGTGGTGCCCAGGAGCGCCACGATCATCATCCAGTAGTCGCCGCTCCATTGCAGCCTGGGCACCACGAGGTCGTGCAGCACCCGCCCCCATTCCACCTGCACCGCGAACACCGCGGCAACGTAGGCGAACAGCGTGAGCGTCAGCCACTTGAGGATGTGGGCCAGCTTGCGGTAGGGCACGAACACCTGCAGCAGCACCGTCACCACGCCGAAGGCCAGCGCATGGAAATGCGCCCCGCCCCCCACCACCAGCTGCAGTGCCTCCCCCATCGCCGCAATGTCAGCCGCGATGTTGATGGTGTTCGCCACCACCAGCAGAAAAACCAGCGCGACCAGGAAGCTGCGCGGCATGTGCTCGCGCAGGTTGGCCGCCACGCCCTTGCCGGTCACGCGCCCGATGCGCGCCGACACCAGCTGGATCGCCACCATGAACGGCAGCGACAGGAACACCGTCCACAGCAGCCCGGTGCCGAACTGCGCGCCGGCCTGGGTGTAGGTCGCGATGCCCGACGGATCGTCGTCGGCCGCGCCGGTGACGACGCCCGGTCCGACATGGCGCAGGAAGGAGGGAATGCGTTTTTTCATGTTCGCCCGATGGTGGCATGCCGAGCCTGACCAGTACATGAACCGCGCGCAGGCTCATGGCTTCTCATGACGCCTTCTCCGAGAACAGCGCCGTAATGACCTGCCGCAGCCAGCGGTTGCCCGGGTCGGCCTCGAAGCGCTTGCTCCAGTGCAGCGACACCGTGAAGTCGCGCAGCGGAAACGGCGGCTCGACGATGGCATGGCCGCCCTCCCCGGCAAAGCCGCGCGCGATGTTGCGCGGCATCACCACCGCCAGGTCGGTCGCGCGCACGATGGCCGGCAGCACCATGAAGTGCTCGGTCGTCAGCCGCACCCGGTCCTCGAGGTTCAGCAGTTGCAGGATGCGCAGGGTGTCGGCGTGTGTGCGCACGGCCACGTAGTCGAGCTCCTGCAGCGCATCGAGCAATGCCTGGCCGCTGCGCCGGCGCTTCAGGAAGGGATGGTCCTTGCGCAACAGCACGATGTAGCGGTCCTTCAGCAGCTGCGTGCGCTGCGTGTCCTTCACGCGGGGCAAAAAACCGAAGGCGAAGTCGACCTTGCCGCTGTCCAGCGCAGTGGTGATCTCGCCCGCCGCCAGCGGCATGGTCTCGACCCGCAGGCCCGGCGCCAGCTCGCGCAGCCGCGCCATCAGCGGCGGCAGGAAGCGCCCCTCGCCGATGTCGCTCATGTGGATTCGGAACAGCTTGCGGGAGGCCGCCGGGTCGAAGCGCTCGGGCTCGCTCAGCGCCTGCTGCAGGGTGGCCAGCGCCGACTGCACCGACACCGCCAGCCGCTCGGCGCGCGGCGTCGGCGCCACGCCGCCGGGGGTGCGTGTGAAGAGTGCGTCGCCCAGCAGCAGGCGCAGCCGGGTCAGGCCGTGGCTGGCGGCCGGCTGCGTCAGGCCCAGGGCCTCGGCCGCGCGGCTCACGTTGCGGGTCCGGTAGACCGCATCGAAGAGCCGCAGCAGGTTGAGGTCCACCTCATCGATATGCACTGAGTTCATATTGGATAGCTGGATTATTTTATTGAAGTATGGCGCCGCAACCACCACACTGCCGCGTTCCCCCTCACGACCAGAACACGGCGAGACACGATGGAAGTTTCATTCAGCAAGGAAGTGGAAATGCTGCGCCTCGGCGCAGGCGACACCTTCCACGGCGAGGGCATCCTCGCGATCACCAAGGGCCTGCTGCAGTCGGGCGTGGCCTACGTCGGCGGCTACCAGGGGGCGCCGGTGTCGCACCTGCTCGACGTCATGGTCCAGGGCAAGGCCTACATGGACGAGCTGGGCGTGCACGTGGAGGCCTGTTCGAACGAGGCCTCGGCCGCCGCGATGCTCGGCGCGTCCATTCACTACCCGCTGCGCGGCGCGGTCACCTGGAAGTCGATAGTCGGCACCAACGTGGCGGCCGATGCGCTCTCCAACCTCTCTTCGCCGGGCGTCACGGGCGGCGTACTGGTAGTGGTGGGCGAGGACTACGGCGAAGGCGCCAGCGTGATCCAGGAGCGCACGCATGCCTATGCGCTCAAGTCGAGCATGTGCCTGCTCGACCCGCGGCCCGACCTCGGCGTGATGGTGCGCATGGTGGAAGAAGGCTTCCGCCTGTCCGAGAGCTCGAACATGCCCTGCCTGATGGAGCTGCGCATCCGCACCTGCCACGTGCGCGGCAGCTTCGAGTGCAAGGACAACATCGCGCCTGCCGTATCGACCCGCGCGCTGATGACCGAGCCCGCGGGCTTCGACTACATGCGGCTCGCGCACCCGCCCGTCACCTTCCGCCACGAGAAGCTCAAGGGCGACGAACGCATGCCGGCGGCGCGCCGCTACATCGTCGAGCACGGCCTCAACGAGCTGATGCCCGGCGGGCGCCACGCGGACCTCGGCATCGTGGTGCAGGGCGGCCTCTACAACGCGCTGATCCGCAGCCTGCAGCAGCAGGGGCTGGCCGATGCCTTCGGCGAGACGGACATTCCGATCCTCGTGCTCAACGTGACCTATCCGCTGGTGCCGGAGCAGGTCGCCGACTTCTGCGTGGGCAAGCGCGCGGTGCTGGTGGTGGAGGAAGGCCAGCCCGAGTACATCGAGCAGGACATCGCCACGCTGCTGCGCCGGCGCGACATCCAGACGCCGCTGCACGGCAAGGACATGCTGCCGTCGGCGGGCGAGTACGGCGTCGAAGTGCTGTCGGGCGGCATCGGCGCCTTTGCCGCGAAGTACGTCGCGGCGAGCGAGGCCTTGTCTTCAGCGCAGGCCTGGCTGGCCGGCAATCGCGAACGCCGCGAAGCGGTGGCGCGGCAACTGGCCACACCGCTGCCCAACCGGCCGCCAAGCTTCTGCATCGGCTGCCCGGAGCGGCCCGTGTTCTCGGCCCTCAAGCTCGCGCAGCAGGAAACAGGGCCGGTGCACATCGCGGCCGACATCGGCTGCCATGCCTTCGGCACCTTCGAGCCCTTCTCGATGGGCCACTCGATCCTGGGCTACGGCATGAGCCTCGCGAGCCGTGCGGGCGTGGCGCCGATGATGAACCGCCGCACGCTCTCGATCATGGGCGACGGCGGCTTCTGGCACAACGGCCTGCTCACCGGCGTGCAGAGCGCGCTGTTCAACGGCGACGACGCGGTGCTGCTGATCTTCAAGAACGGCTACACCTCGGCCACCGGCACGCAGGACATCATCTCCACGCCCGACAACGAGACGAAAGAGCGCGCCGTCGACAAGCAGCAGAGCCTGGTCGACAAGAACCAGACCATCGAGGACACGCTCAAGGGCCTGGGCGTGAAATGGATGCGCACCGTCACCACCTACGACGTGGAGCGCATGCGCAAGACGCTCACCGAAGCGCTCACCAGCGACTTCAACGGCCTGAAGGTGGTGATCGCCGAGGGCGAATGCCAGCTCGAGCGCCAGCGCCGCATCAAGCCGTGGCTCGCCGGCCTGCTTCAGCGCGGCGAACGCGTGGTGCGCGTGAAGTACGGCGTCGACGAGGACGTGTGCAACGGCGACCACGCCTGCATCCGCCTGTCGGGCTGCCCGACGCTCACGCTCAAGGACAACCCCGATCCGCTCAAGGTCGACCCCGTGGCCACCGTGATCGACGGCTGCGTGGGCTGCGGGCTGTGCGGCGCGAATGCGCACGCGGCCACGCTGTGCCCGAGCTTCTACCGCGCCGAGGTGGTGCAGAACCCGAGGTGGCATGAACGCCTGCTGCACGGGTTGCGCGGCGCGGTCGTTCGCGCGCTTCAACCGGCATGAGGAGCGAAGTCATGGAGAACAACCGCCCCATCACCCTGCTCGTCTGCGCCCTCGGCGGCGAAGGCGGCGGCGTGCTCACCGAATGGCTGGTCGACATCGCGCGCCACGCCGGCTACGCCGCGCAGAGCACGTCGATCCCCGGCGTGGCACAGCGCACCGGCGCCACCACCTACTACATCGAGGTGTTCCCCGTGCCGCTCGCGCAGCTCGGCGGCAGGCGCCCGGTGTTCAGCCTGAGCCCGGTGCCGGGCACGCTCGATGCGATCGTGTCGTCGGAGCTGCTCGAGACCGCGCGCCAGATCGGCAACGGCATGAGCGCGCCGCTGCGCACGCTGGTCATCAGTTCGTCGGCGCGCATCCTCACGACGGCCGAACGCATGGAGCCCGGCGACGGCCGCGCCGATGCGCAGCGCCTCGTCGACGTGGTAAAGGCCTTCAGCCGCGAGCACCATGTGTTCGACATGAATGCCATCGCGCGCGACAGTGGCACGGTGGTCAGCGCGGTGATGCTCGGCGCCATCGCGGGCAGCGGGTTGTTCCCGTTCCCACGTGAAGCCTATGAACACGTGGTGCGCGGCGGCGATACCAGCGCACCCGGCAAGCTCGGCAAGATGGCGGCCGCCAGCCTGCGCGGCTTTGCGGCGGCTTTCGACGCGGTGAGTGCGCCGCGCGTGCAGGCCGCGTTCGTCAGCAGCGTGCTCGCCGGCGACACCAACGACGCGCCACCGCCGGCCAGCGCCCTGCCCGCCGACCTCGCAGGGCGCTTCCCGCCCGCCGTGCACGACATGCTCGCGCTCGGCCATGCCCGCGTGCTCGACTACCAGGACGCCGCCTACGCCGCGCTCTACGCCGACCGGCTGGCCCGCGTGCTCGACGCCGAGCGCGCCGCCGACCCGGCCGGCACGCAGGGCTTCGCCATCACCCGGGAGATGGCGCGCTGGCTCGCGCTGTGGATGGCCTTCGACGACATCGTGCGCGTGGCCGCACTCAAGGGCCGCGCGAGCCGCGCACAGCGGGTGCGGCAAGAGGTGCGGGCCGGCGACGACGACATCGTGAAGGTCTACGACCACTTCAAGCCCGGCGCCGCCGAGTTCGCGGCGCTGCTGCCTCCTTCGCTGTCACGCCGCGTGACAACCTGGGACCGGGGCCGGCAGGCGCGCGGCCTCGCGCCGTGGGCGCTGCCGCTGAAAGTGGGCAGCCATTCGGTGTTCGGCATGGCCTCGCTGCGGCTGCTGGCTTCGCTGCGCTGGCTGCGCCGCCGCGGCAGCCGCTTTGCCGAGGAGCAGGCATTGATCGAACGCTGGCTCGCCGCCGTGGAGGCGGGCACGCGCGAAGCGTGGGCCCTGGGCCACGAGCTGGCGCTGTGCGGGCGGCTCATCAAGGGTTACGGCAGCACCAACGAACGCGGCAAGGAGAACCTGCTGCACATGACGGACCACCTCGCCGCACAGTCCGGCATTGCGCCGGCCGAGCGAACGCGGGCCGTCGCCGCCGCGCGCACGGCCGCACTGGCCGACGACGCAGGCAAGGCACTCGATGCGGCGCTGGTTGAACACGGCGCGCCCGCCCGCCCCGTCAAGGCGCAGCCCATCCGCTGGATGAAGCGCAAGCCCATCGGCGGCGCCTGAGACAGAAAGAAGAAGGCACCTGCGATGGCACTGCTGCTCAATGTCGAGGACTACCGGCGCCGTGCCCGGCGCGTTCTGCCGCGCCTGGTGTTCGACTATGTCGACGGCGGCGCGGAAGACGAACGCTGCCTCCGGCGCAACCGCGATGCGCTGGAGGCATTGCCGCTGATCCCGGAGTGTCTGCGCGACACGAGCATGTTGGACATCGGCATCGAACTCTTCGGCAGCCGCTGGCGCGCCCCCTTCGCGGTCGCACCCATCGGGCTGGCCGGCATCGTGCGCCCGCATGCCGATGCGTTGCTGGCCCGCGCCGCACAGGCCGCGCGCGTGCCCTTCATCCTCTCGACGGCATCGAACACCCGCATCGAGGACGTTCGCACCGCCGCCCCCAATGCCACGCTGTGGATGCAGCTCTACGTGATGGGCGAGCGGGCCATCGCCGAGCGCATCGTGCACCGTGCGCGCGCCGCCGGCTTCGAGGCATTGGTGCTCACGGTGGACGTGCCCGTCGGCGGCCTGCGCGAACGCGACCTGCGCCACGGCTTCCGCGTGCCGATGCGGCTCACGCCCGGCACGGTGCTCGACATGGCGAGGCGCCCCGCATGGCTGCTGCGGCTCGCGCGCAGTGGCATGCCGCGGTTCGCCAACCTGCTGCCCGACGACGACGGCGCCCCCATCTCCCCGCAAGCCCAGGCCGCGCTGCTCTCGCGCACCATGGACCGCACGCTGACCTGGGAAAGCCTGGCGTGGCTGCGCCGGCTCTGGGACGGCCCGCTGCTCGTCAAGGGCCTGCTGGGCGCGGAAGACGCCCGGCGTGCCGTGCGGCACGGCGCGGACGGCATCGTGGTCTCGAACCACGGCGGACGCCAGCTCGACGCGGCACCGGCCAGCATCGCAGCGCTTCCCGCCATTGCCGATGCGGTCGGCGGCCGCATTCCCGTGCTCGTGGATGGCGGCATCCGGCGCGGCAGCGACGTCGCGAAGGCGCTCGCACTGGGCGCTTGCGCGGTCCTCCTTGGCCGTGCGCCGCTCTATGGACTGGCCTGCGACGGCGGGCAGGGCGCGCTGTCGGTGCTGCAGTTGCTGGCGCAGGAGACCGAACGCACGATGACGCTGCTCGGCGCGGCGCATCCGCGCGAACTCGGGCCGCGCCACGTCGACCAGCCCGCACCGCGTTCGCCTGACGCACAGAACGGCTTCGCGCAACGGCCTCTGGAAGGCACGCGCGGGAAACCCTCCATTTACCCCGCACGCGCGCCTGCCTAGGCTCGCCCCAGCTCGACGATTCACGCCACCCATAACGAAGGAGACCATGAAAGCCAATCGCCATTCCCGCCGCCGCGGCACGCGTCCGCAACGCATCGCCCGCATCCGCCCCCTCGCCCTGCTCGCAGCCTGCGCCGCGCTCGTCGCGGGCACGCCCGCCGTGCAGGCGCAAGACAAGCCGGTGCAGCTCAAGCTGTCGAGCTGGGTGCCCGCGCAACACCCGCTCAACCCCGCGCTGCAGGCCTGGGCCGACGACATCAAGAAGGAATCGGGCGGCACCATCACCGCGATCCTGTTTCCGTCGGAACAGCTCGGCAAGGCCTTCGACCACTATGACATGGCGCGCGACGGCATCGCGGACTTCTCGTACGTGAACCCCGGCTACCAGCCCGGCCGCTTCCCGGTGATGGCGGGTGCGTCGCTGCCCTTCCTTTTCGCCAACGGCAAGGAAGGCTCTGCCGCCATCGACGCCTGGTACCGCAACTACGCGGCCAAGGAGATGAAGGACGTCAAGTACTGCTTCGCGTTCGTGCACGACCCCGGCACCTTCCACTCTCGCAAGAAGATCACCGTGCCCACCGACATCAAGGGCATGAAGGTGCGCCCGGCCACCAGCACCGTGGGCCAGCTCATCACCTCGCTGGGCGGCACCAACGTACAGGCCTCCGCGCCCGAGTCGCGCGACATGCTGGAGCGCGGCGTGGCCGACGCCATCACCTTTCCGTGGGGCTCCATCGGCCTGTTCGGGATCGACAAGGTGGTGAAGTACCACATGGACGTGCCGCTGTACGTCACGCCCTTCGTGTGGGTGATGAACAAGGGCAAGTACGACGCCATGTCCACCGCGCAGAAGAAGGTGATCGACGGCCATTGCACCAGCGAATGGGCACAGAAGGTGGCCGGGCCGTGGGCGGACTTCGAGTTCGCGGGGCACGCCAAGATGGCCGCGCTGCCGGGCCACGAGATCTACAAGCTCACGCCTGAGCAGCTCGATGCATGGCGCAAGGCGGCCGCGCCGTCGGAAGCGCAATGGGCCGAGAGCGTGAAGAAGGTGGGTGAAGACCCGAAGGCCATCATGGACGCACTGAAGGCCAGCCTCGTCAAGTACAAATCGGCGCTCTGAGCGATGGCTACACGGTCCGCCAGCTACATGGACCGCGCGATCAGCACGATTGAGTGGCTTGCCGCCATCTTCGTGGGGATCGTCGCGCTCAACATCTTCGTGGCCGTGGTGCTGCGCAAGTTCTTCGACACCTCGATTCCCGATGCGTACGACTTCGGCCGCATGCTGCTGGGCATCCTGATCTTCTGGGGCATCGCAGCCACCAGCTACCGGGGCGGCCACATCACCGTCGACCTGGTGTGGACGGCGGCGAGCCCGCGCATGAAGCGCGTGATCGACGTGTTCGCCACGCTGGTACTGCTGTTCGTGGTGGCGGTGCAGACCATCATGCTGTTCGACAAGGTGCGCGGCACCTACGTCGACAACGTGCAGACCTACGACCTCAACATCCCGACCTGGCCCTTCTACGCCGTGGCCTGGACGGGCGACGTGTGCGCGGTGCTGCTGATCGCCATCCGCACCTACCGCCTGATCTTCCATCCGGAGCAGCTCGAAGAACTCCACGCTGAACAGAAAGCCGACGAATGAGCCCCGATGCAGTTGCAGTCCTGGGCTTCGTCGCCCTCTTTGTCCTGATGCTGTTGCGCGTGCCGGTCGGCATGGCGATGGGGCTGGTGGGTGTGGTCGGCTACAGCTACCTCGTCGGCCCCGGCCCCGCGCTGAAACTGGTCGGCCAGACCTCCATGCGCACCGTGACCGACTACACCTTCGGCGTGATCCCGATGTTCATGCTGATGGGCGCGCTGGTGTCGGTGTCGGGCGTGAGCCGCGAGCTCTTCAAGGCCGCGAACTCGATGATCGGCCACCTGCGCGGCGGGCTCGGCGTCGCCACCGTGGTGGCGTGCGGCGGCTTCGCGGCGATCTGCGGATCGTCGGTGGCCACGGCCGCCACGTTCTCGGCGGTGGCGTACCCGGAGATGCGGCGCTTCAACTATCCGCAGTCGTTCTCCACCGGCGTGATCGCCGCGGGCGGCACGCTGGGCGCGATCCTGCCGCCATCGACGGTGCTCGCGGTGTACGCCATCCTCACGCAGCAGGACATCGGCAAGCTCTTCATGGCGGGCATCGTGCCCGGCGTTCTCGCGATGGCGATGTACGTGATGACCATTGCCATCATCGTCAAGCTGCGGCCCGACTGGCTGCCCGGCGGCGAGGTCAAGCCGTGGCCGGAGCGCTTCAAGGACCTGAAGAACGTGTGGGCGCCGCTGGTGCTGTTCGTGTTCGTAATCGGCGGCCTGTATGGCGGCTTCTTCACGCCGACCGAGGCGGGCGGCGTGGGCGCGAGCGGCGCGTTCATCCTCGGGCTGGTGCGGCGCAAGCTCGACGGCCCGAAGATCCGCGAGGCGCTGCTCTCGGCCACGCGCACGGCGGCGGCGGTGTTCACGGTGCTGATCGGCGCGCTGCTGTTCGGCTACTTCCTCACCATCACGCAGAGCCCGCAGAAGCTCACCGAATTCCTCACCGGCCTGGGCATCGGCCGCTACGGCGTGCTCGCGCTCATCATGCTGATGTACCTGGTGCTCGGCTGCCTGATGGACGCGATGGCCATGATCATCCTGACCGTGCCCATCATCTATCCGGTGATCGTGCACCTGGGCTTCGACCCGATCTGGTTCGGCGTGATCATCGTGATGACGGTGGAGCTGGGGCTGATCCATCCGCCGGTGGGCATGAACGTGTTCGTCATCAAGAGCGTGGTGAAGGACGTGAGCTTCACCACCATCTTCAAGGGCGTGCTGCCGTTCATCGTGACCGACATCGTGCGGCTGGTGATCCTGATCGCGTTCCCCATCATTGCCCTGTGGCTACCGACGAGAATGGGCTGATGAGCAACAGCGACAAAGAAATCGTCTACACCGTGCGCATCGAATTCGGCGACTGCGACCCGGCCGGCATCGTCTGGTTTCCCAATTTCTTCCGCTGGATCGATGCGGCCTCGCGGCATTTCTTTGCCGAATGCGGCGTGCCGCGCTGGGAAGAAGCGACGGGCACGCTCGGCGTGATCGGCACGCCGCTGGTCGACACGCACACGCGCTTCGTGAAGGCGGCGACCTACGGCGACACGCTGCGCATCGCAGTGCGCATCACCGAGTGGCGCGAGAAGAGCTTCGTGCAGACGTACCGGGCGACGCGCGGGGACGACCTGATCCTCGAATGCGAAGAGGTGCGGATCTTCGCTGCGAAGCGTGAGGGCGGCGGCATTCGCGCGGTGCAGATTCCGCCATCGATTCGCGCGCTCTGCGAATAAGTCGCGTCGCGAGAAGACCTTGCACCGCATCGTGGAACGCCGTCCCAAGGGTTGACTCGCCGCATGCCGCAGTGCAACAATCCGGAATCTTCATTTCGGAGCCCCGTGCGTGGACAGTGCCAGTTGGATCAGTGACAAGACGCGTGCCTCGGCAGGCGTGACACACCCGGCTCTCTAGCGCAGGCTCCCCCGCGCTGCGTTGCCGGTGTGCACACAGCGTGACTCTCTTGCCTTGCGGCAAGCGGCTCCCTCCTCCCGATTCCCGTCGTTCTCGTTACTGACTTTTTCAGTCAGCTTGCGTGCGTCCGTGCGCGAGGCCCTTCAACGCGAAGGAGCCTTGTCATGCGTCACTTTCATCTTTGTCGTCAGCCGCACGAACAGCGCGTTCGCTCGTCGGCGCAGGAGCCTGCGCGCACCGTCGATGCTGCCGCAGCGCCGGCCGTCGATGCGGCGCTGGACCAGGCCGCCGCGTTGTGGACCACACGCCGCATCCGCAGCTTTCTCGTGCTCCAGCCGACCTGCACGCGCCGCCGCTGAGCCGCTCCACGCGCCCGTCCTTCCTCGACCTGCCAGCAATACAGGAGCACCCCATGGACCCAGCCTCTCGTTGGCGCCGTAGCGCGCCCCCTTCGCTTCGATCGATTACAGCACCAACAACGCGGCCCGCCGCCGCGCTTCGCAAAGGGTTGCCCCTGGCTCGTTGAGGCCGGTGGTTCTCCCCGGGGCGGGCGGCGGCCGCCCCGAAGGAGAACCCCATGAAAAACGTCCTGAAGTCTTTCTTCGAAAGCTTCCTGCGCAGCCGCCACATGCTGCATCACTTCGAGCGCTGGCAGACGCTGCTGGGCTCGAAGCCCGTCGGCACCGGCTCCTCCGTCAGCATGCCGCCCGACATCGCGAAGGCACTGGGCGCCGCCTCGCGCACCGATGCCGGCGAGATGCTCGTCAAGCTCAACAGCTCGCCGCGCGGCCTGAGCGAAGGCCATGCGCAGGTTCTGCGCAAGCGCCTCGGTAGCAACGAGGTGCGCCATGAGCAGCCACTGCCCTGGTGGCAGCACCTGTGGCAGTGCTACCGCAATCCGTTCAACCTTCTGCTGACGGTGCTGGCGCTGGTCTCATACGTCACCGAGGACATGAAGGCCACGCTCGTGATCGGCAGCATGGTCGTGCTGTCGACGGTGCTGCGCTTCCTGCAGGAGTCGCGCTCCAACAAGGCGGCCGACCGGCTCAAGGCGATGGTGAGCAACACCTCGACCGTGCTGCGACCCGAGCCGGGCTACAAGGCGGGCGTGGCCGGCATCGAGGGCTTCGACGCCACGCACGCCGGCACGGTGCGCGTCGAGGTGCCGATGCGCGACCTGGTGCCGGGCGAAGTCATCGCGCTGTCGGCCGGCGACATGATCCCGGCCGACTGCCGCCTGCTCACCGCCAAGGACCTGTTCATCAGCCAGTCCGCGCTGACGGGCGAGGCCATGCCGGTCGAGAAATTCGTGGTCGACCGCGGCGACCAATCAGCGGGCGTGCTAGAGCGCGAGAACCTGCTCTTCATGGGCACCAACGTGATCAGCGGCACGGCCACCGCGCTCATCGTGCACACCGGCGACCGCACCTTCTTCGGCGCGCTGGCCCAGCGCGTGACGGCCACCGACCGCGGAACCAGCGCCTTCCAGGCCGGTATCAACCGCGTGAGCTGGGTGCTGATCCGCTTCATGCTGGTGATGGCACCGCTGGTGCTGGTGATCAACGGCGTGGCCAAGGGCGACTGGTGGGAGGCGGCGCTGTTCGCGTTGTCGATCGCGGTCGGCCTCACGCCCGAGATGCTGCCGATGATCGTGACGGCCACGCTGGCCAAGGGCGCGGTCGTGATGTCGCGCCAGAAGGTGATCGTGAAGCGGCTCGAAGCGATCCACAACTTCGGCGCGATGGACGTGCTGTGCACCGACAAGACCGGCACGCTGACGCAGGACCGCATCGTGCTCGAGCGCCACACCAACGCCTGGGGCGAGGAGTCGGACCATGTGCTGCAGCTGGCCTACCTCAACAGCTTTCACCAGACGGGGCTGAAGAACCTGCTCGACAAGGCCGTGCTGAGCCACGCCGAGATGCAGCTCGAGACGCGCCTGCAGACGGCCTGGCGCAAGATCGACGAAGTGCCCTTCGATTTCTCGCGCCGCCGCATGTCGGTGGTGGTGGCCAACGGCGGCAGCGAGCACCTGCTGATCTGCAAGGGTGCGCTGGAGGAGATCCTGTCGGTGTGCACCTCGGTCGAGCGCGGTGCCGAGGTGCTGGCGCTCGATGCCGAGGTGTTGGCGCGCATCCATCGCGTGGCGTCGGAGCTCAACGCACAGGGCCTGCGCGTGGTGGCCGTGGCGAGCCGCGCGCTGGCGGCCGGGGCACAGAAGCCGGCTTACGGCGTGGCCGACGAATCGGGGCTCACGCTGCTCGGCTACGTGGCCTTTCTCGATCCGCCGAAGGAATCGACCGCGCCGGCGCTGCGCGCATTGGCCGAGCATGGCGTGTCGGTGAAGGTGCTGACCGGCGACAACGAGCTGGTCACGCGCAAGGTCTGCGCCGACGTGGGACTGGAGGTCGGCCGCATGGTGCTCGGCCGCGAGATCGAAGAGCTGGACGACGCCCACCTGCGCACGCTGGTGGAACAGCACCAGGTGTTCGCCAAGCTCACGCCCGCGCACAAGGAGCGCATCGTGCACGCGCTGCATGCCAACGGGCACGTTGTCGGCTTCATGGGCGACGGCATCAACGACGCACCCGCGCTGCGCGCCGCGGACATCGGCATCTCGGTGGACGGCGCGGTGGACGTGGCCAAGGAGTCGGCCGACATCATCCTGCTGGAGAAGAGCCTGATGGTGCTGGAGCAAGGCGTGGTGCAGGGGCGCCGCACTTTCGCGAACATGCTCAAGTACATCAAGCTCACGGCGAGCTCGAACTTCGGCAATGTGTTCTCGGTGCTGGTGGCGAGTGCGTTCCTTCCGTTCCTGCCGATGCTGCCGCTGCATCTGCTGGTGCAGAACCTGCTGTACGACGTGTCGCAGATCGCGATTCCGTTCGACAACGTGGACGATGAATTCCTGAAGGCGCCGCAGCGCTGGAATCCGGCGGACCTGGGGCGCTTCATGGTGTTCTTCGGGCCGCTGAGCTCGGTGTTCGACATCCTCACGTTCACGGTGATGTGGTTCGTGTTCGCGGCCAACACGGCGGGCCACCAGACGCTCTTTCAGTCAGGCTGGTTCGTCGAAGGGCTGTTGTCGCAGACGCTGATCGTGCACCTGATCCGCACGCGCAAGATCCCGTTCCTGCAAAGCCGCGCGGCATGGCCGCTGCTGATCATGGGTGCGGCGATCGCGGCCGTAGGCATCTGGCTGCCGATGGGGCCGCTGGCGCACTACTTCAAGCTGCAGGCGCTGCCGCTGATGTACTTCCCTTGGCTGGTCGCGATGCTGCTCGGGTATGCGCTGCTGACGCAGGGTGTGAAGGGGTGGTACGCGCGGCGGTATGGGTGGCAGTGATCTTTCCGCTGAGTGTTCGGGGCGTGAACACCCCCCGAACAGCAGCCTCCCGAACGCCCCGTGACACGCACATGACACCCGGCCCCCACAAACTGCACACCGAAATCACAACAAGAAAGGGATCCATCCAATGCAAGCCATCCAGAACATCAACTTGCACTCGCTGCTCGACACCTTCGTCAGCGTAGCGGCGGCCTTCATCCTCGGCTCGCTGATCGGCCTGGAGCGCCAGGTTCGGCAACGCACTGCAGGCTTGCGAACGAACACACTGGTGGCAGTAGGTGCTGCGGTATTCGTCGATCTGGCGAACCGGCTCGACGGCAGCGGCGGCGCAGTGCGCGTGGTGGCCTACGTGGTGTCGGGCATCGGCTTCCTGGGCGCGGGCGCGATCATGAAGGAAGGCGCCAACGTCACGGGGCTGAACACGGCGGCAACGCTGTGGGGGTCGGCCGCGGTGGGCGCCTGCGCGGGCGCGAACCTGCTGGGGGAAGCGCTGATCGCGGCGCTGTTCGTGCTGGCGAGCAACACGCTGCTGCGGCCCGTGGTGAACCGCATCAACCGGCAGCCGATCAGCGAGGAAGCGAGCGAGGCGACGTACGTGGTGCGCGTGATCTGTTCACGCGCGGCACGTCCCGAGGTGATGGACCAGCTGCTGCTGTTGCTCGAAGCCGCGAACTATCCGGTGCGCGATGTCGACCAGCATCCGTTCGGGCCGGCCGACACCGAGATCGGTGCGACGCTCTATGCGACAGCGGTCGAGCCCGCGGAGCTCGACCGTGTCATTGAAGATCTCGAATCGCTCGACGGCGTGCAGCAAGCCTTCTGGAATGCCACCGCCGAGGAGTGAGCCGACTCAAACGCCGAGGATCGAAACAGCCTTGGTATTCAGATAAGCCTCGAGCGCTTCCGGGCCGCCTTCCGAACCGTAGCCCGAATCCTTCACGCCGCCGAACGGCATTTCCGGCGAAGGCGTGGCGGGCTGGTTGATCCACAGCATGCCGAGCTCGAGCTTCTGGCTCAGCAGGTGCGCGCTCTTGATCGACTTGGTGAAGGCATAGCCGGCCAGGCCGAACGGCAGGCGGTTGGCTTCGGCGATGGCCTCCTCGAGCGTGTCGAAGCCGCGGATGGCGGCGATGGGGCCGAAGGGCTCGTTGTTGAACACGTCGGCGTCCAGCGGCACGTCGGTCAGCACGGTGGGGGCGAAGAAGTTGCCCGTGTCGCCCACGCGTTCGCCGCCGGCCGCCACGGTGGCGCCCTTCTTGCGCGCGTCTTCCAGCACATGGGCCATTGCGGTGAGGCGACGCGCGTTGGCGAGCGGGCCGATGGTCGTGCCTTCGGCGAGGCCGTCGCCGAGCTTCAGGCCTTCGGTGTACTTGACCAGCGTGCGGGCGAATTCTTCGCGCAGGCTGTTGTGCACCAGGAAGCGGGTCGGCGAGATGCAGACCTGGCCCGCATTGCGGAACTTGGCGGCGCCCGCGGCCTTGACGGCCAGCGCAACGTCGGCGTCTTCGGCCACGATCACCGGGGCGTGGCCGCCCAGTTCCATCGTGACGCGCTTCATGTGCGAACCGGCCAACGCGGCCAGTTGCTTGCCGACCGGGGTGGAGCCGGTGAACGTGACCTTGCGGATGATCGGGTGCGAGATCAGGTAGTTCGAGATCTCGGCGGGGTTGCCGAACACGAGGCCGACGGTGCCGGGCGGGATGCCGGCGTCGACAAAAGCCTGCAGCAGCGCGGCGGGCGATGCGGGGGTTTCTTCAGGCGCCTTCACCAGGAACGAGCAGCCGGTGGCCAGCGCGGCGCCGAGCTTGCGCACGATCTGGTTGATCGGGAAGTTCCACGGCGTGAATGCTGCGACGGGGCCGAGCGGCTCCTTCAGCACGAGCTGCTGCGCGGCCAGGTTGCGCGAGGGCACGATGCGGCCGTACACGCGGCGGCCTTCGTCGGCGAACCACTCGATGATGTCGGCGGCGGCCAGCGTCTCGCCCTTGGCTTCGGCCAGCGGCTTGCCCTGCTCTTGCGTCAGCAGCTTGGCGATGTCGCCGGCGCGTTCGCGGATCAGGCCCGCGGCGCGGCGCATCACGGCGGCGCGCTCGTTGGCGGGGGTGTTGCGCCACTTGTCGAAGCCGCGCTGGGCGGCGGCCAGGGCGCGGTCGAGGTCGGCGATGCTGGCGTGCGCCACCTTGCCGATGGCCTTGCCGGTGGCCGGGTTCACGACGTCCAGCGTCTTGCCGCCGACGGCGTCGACCCATTCGTTGTCGATCAGCAGGCGGGTGTCGGTGTAGGTGGCGGTCATGGCGAACTTTTCCTTCGGGACTGGATGATGAAAGGAGGAATGGGAAATCTGGATGTGCGACGCGGCACCCGCAAGGGTGCGCCGGCGACAACGGCAGCCACAGGCCGCCGGGGGGCATAGATTAACCCGAGTTCGCAAACCCCGCCCACCACCGGTCACGGGCCGGGCATGGGGCAGTCATGCGCGCCGAACATAATCCCCGCCAAACCAACACACAGAGGACCGAGGGAAATCCATGCACGCAGCGCTCAGCAACAACCTGTTCTTCATCAAGGAACACGTCGGCATATTGAAGGCCGCCAACAACTACGACATCTTCGATCCGCACTCGCAGCAGAAGATCCTGGAATGCCGCGAGCCGAACCTCGGCTTTTTCAGCAAGCTGCTGCGCTTCACCGACTACAAGCGCTTCACGCCCTTCGACGTGGTCGTGTCCACGCCCGAGGGGCAGAAGGTGCTGTCGGTCAAGCGCGGCGTGTCCATCTTCCTGTCGAAGGTGCAGGTGCTCGACGGCAACGACCGGGTCGTCGGCTCGTTCAAGCAGAAGCTCTTCTCCATCGGCGGCAAGTTCGATGTGCTCGACGCACAGGAGCGGATCGCCTGCACGCTCAGGGGCAAGTGGACCAGCTGGGATTTCCGCTTCGTGCAGGACAGCACCGAGTTCGCTGCCGTGTCCAAGAAGTGGGCCGGGCTGGGCAAGGAACTGTTCACCACCGCCGACAACTACATGCTGTCGATCGATCCGGGCGTGCCGGCCAACGACGCCCGCCGCCTGCTGATCGTGGCGGCGGTGATGTGCATCGACATGGTCCTCAAGGAGTGAGGCGTTTCCTGCCTACAGCACCAGCAGGGCGCGGAAGTCGTTGACGTTGGTGTGCGTCGGGCCCGTCACGAACAGGTCGCCGATGGCGTCGAAGTAGCCGTACGCGTCGTTGCGGTCGAGGTGGTCCGACAGCTTCTTGCCAGCGGCCGTGGCGCGCGCCAGCGTGTCGGGCGTTACGAAGGCGCCGGCGTTGTCTTCCACGCCGTCGATGCCGTCGGTATCGGCGGCCAGCGCCCACACCTGCGCTTGGCCCATGAGCGCGCCGGCCAGGCCCATGCAGAACTCGCCGGCCCGGCCGCCGCGGCCCTTGGCCTGGCCGGGCTGGCGCGGGCGGATCGTGACTGTCGTCTCGCCGCCGGAAAGGATGACGCAGGGCCGCGCGAACGGCTCGCCGCGGTGCGCGACGGCGCGGGCCAGCGCGGCATGCACCTTGCCGACTTCGCGCGACTCGCCTTCCATTTCGTCGCTGAGGATGTGCGCCTCGATACCGGCCTCGCGCGCCGCCCTGGCCGCCGCTTCGAGCGACTGCTGCGGCGTTGCGATCATGTGGGTTGCGTGGCCCCGGAACACGGCATCGTCCGGCTTGGGCGTTTCGAGTTCGCCGCTTTCGAGCCGGGCGCGCACCGGCGCAGGCACCTCGATGCCGTAGCGGTCGAGGATCGCGAGCGCGTCGGCGCAGGTGCTCGCATCGGGCACGGTTGGGCCGCTCGCGATGACAGCCGCGTCATCGCCGGGCACGTCGCTGATCGTCAGTGTCACCACGCGGGCCGGCGCGCATGCGGCCGCCAGCCGGCCGCCCTTGATGCGCGACAGGTGCTTGCGCACGCAGTTCATCTCGCCGATGCCCGCGCCGCTTTCGAGCAGTTGCTTGTTGATGCGCTGCTTGTCGGCCAGCGTCAGGCCCTCGGCCGGCAGCACCAGCAGTGACGAGCCGCCGCCCGAGATCAGGCACAGCACGAGGTCGTCGGCCGTCAGCCCCTGCGTCAGCGCGAGGATGCGTTCGGCGGCCTGCTGGCCGGCCGCGTCCGGCACGGGGTGCGCGGCCTCGACGATCTCGATGCGTTGCGGCACGCCTTCGGGCCGCGGCGGAATGTGGTCGTAGCGCGTGACGACGAGCCCCGACAGCGGCGCATCGGCCGGCCACAGGGCTTCGAGCGCCTGCACCATCGAGCCGCCGGCCTTGCCGGCGCCCAGCACCAGCGTGCGGCCCTTGGGCGGGGGCGGCAGGTGGGCCCCCAAGGTGGAAAGCGGCAGTGCGCGGTCCACCGCCACGCGGTAGATGTGTTCGAGGAAGGCGCGCGGGGCCTCGCGCGGATCGGGGGCGGGGCCGAAGGATGGATTCGATGTGGTCATGGCTTTGCTTATCTCCAACCGGCGATTGTGCGGGCCACGGCGCCCTGCACTCTTGATCCCGGTCTAGTTTGTCTTGGCGCCAGCCTGGAACCAGCGGCTGACGAGGGCCCGCTCTTCGTCGGTGATGCCCGTGGCGTTGTTCATAGGCATGATCTTCGTGACCACCACCTGCTGGTAGATCGCCTGCGCATTCGCGGCCACCTGTTCGGGCGAATCTACACGCACGTTCTTCATCTGCGTGGCCGCGCCGTGGCACATGTAGCAGCGCTGCTCGAGCACCTTCTGCACGTCCTTGAACGGCACCGCGGGCGCGGCTGCAGCCACGGCGGGCGCGGCCGCGGGTTCGGGCTTCATCCAGACGATGGTCAGGCCCAGCACCACGATGCCGATCAGCGCGTAGGGCAGCGGGTTGCCCGCGTTGCCCAGCTTGAAGCGGTGGCGCACCACGAAGAACTGCCGGATCGCCGCGCCGCCGAGCATGATCAGCAGCAGCACGATCCAGTTGTACTTGTGCGTGTAGGTGAAGCTGTAGTGGTTGCTCAGCATCGCGAACAGCACCGGCAGCGTGAAGTAGGTGTTGTGCACGCTGCGCTGCTTGCCGCGCTGGCCGTGCACCGGGTCAACCGGGCGGCCTTCGCGCAGGGCCTGCACGTTCTTGCGCTGGCCGGGGATGATCCAGAAGAACACGTTGCCGCTCATGGTCGTGGCCATCATGGCGCCCACCAACAGGAAGGCCGCGCGGCCCGCGAACCACTGGCAGGCCAGCCAGGTCGCGAAGACGATGAAGAGCGCGATCAGCACGCCGACAATGGTGTCGCCGTTCTTGCGCCGGCCAAAGACTTGGCAGATGCCGTCGTAGACCATCCAGAACACGACGAAGAAGGCCAGCGCCACGCCGATGGCGGCGCCGGGCTGCCAGTCCATCTTCGATTTGTCGATCAGGTAGGTGCTCGCATTCCACAGGTACGACATGGTGAAGAGCGAGAAACCCGTGATCCAGGTCGAATAGCTCTCCCAGTACGACCAGTGCAGGTGGTCCGGCAGCTTCTTCGGCGCCAGCGCGTACTTCTGCATGTTGTAGAAGCCGCCGCCGTGCACGGCCCATTGCTCGCCGCCCACGCCCTTGTCGAGCGATTCCTGGTCTTGCGGCTTCTCGAGGCTGTTGTCCAGCATCACGAAGTAGAAGGAGGCGCCGATCCAGGCGATGGCTGTGATGACGTGGACCCAGCGCAGCAGCAGGTTGGCCCAGTCGAGGTAGTAGCTTTCCATGTGCTCTCTCTCAGCCCTTTCGGCGCGTGGAGACGCCGCCAAAGGGTTTCAGCCTGCTCACCACCGCGGGCGCTGTAAGCAGAGAAAGTGCCGCGAACGCAGGCGCCATGAAATGGGCCTCGCTCCGCTGCGGCTTGTTGTGGACCGAAAGTGTATACAGTTTTGACACGAGGCGGGTTGGTTTTTTGAGCGTCGCCGCCGGGGAAAACCCTGTTCAGCCCAGCGATTGCAACAACTGTGCCGCCACCGCGACGGCAATCACCTCGGGCTCCTTGCCGGTGATGCCGGGCACGCCGATGGGGCAGGTGATGCGCGCCAGTTCGTCGGCCGTGAAGCCACGCGCCTCGAGCCGGTGGCTGAAGGTGGCCCACTTGGTCTTGCTGCCGATCAGGCCGATGTACGGCAGGTCGTTGCGCTCGCGCAGGCGCTTGAGGCAGGCGATGACGATGTCGAGGTCTTCGGCATGGCTGAAGCTCATGATCAGCACGCGGCTGCCCGGCGCGAGCGCGGCCACGGCGTCCTGCACGGGCTCGGAATGCTCGGTGTCGATCTGTGCCGGCAGCTCTTCGGGGAATACGCCGTCGCGGCTGTCGATCCAGCGCACCGCGAACGGCAGCGCGGCCAGCAGGCGCGCCAGCGCGGCGCCCACGTGACCGCCGCCGAACAGCGCCACGGGCTTGAGTTGCGCGACCAGTTCGCGCTGCAGCCTCGGCGCATCGGCCGCCGTGATGCGCTGGTACGACAGGAACATCACGCCACCGCAGCACTGCCCCAGGCTGGGCCCGAGCGGATAGCGCTGGATGCCGTCGAAGGGGGCGCGCATGCCGGCCAGCAGTTCGCGCGCTTCCTTCGTGGCCTGGAATTCGAGTTGCCCGCCGCCGATGGTGGCCGTGAGCGCATCGGCCCACACCGCCATCCAGGTGCCGGCCTCGCGCGGCGCCGAGCCCTGCGTCGACTCGACGCGCACCAGCACCGCGTCTTCGCGGGCAAGACGGGCCAGCAGCTGATCGACCATGCCGTTCATTTCCGACACCTTCGGTTGCGGGGTTGCACGAGACTCACGGTATAAACCTGCGATGAACCGTCAGCTTACGCCGCGCCACCTTGCCCTGGTGGCATCCGTCATTTCCGCACTCTGGCTCGCCGGCTGCGCAGGCCCCGGGGCCGTGCCCGGCCAATTGAGCGAGGCCAAGACCGAACGGAGTGCGGCGGGCGCCGCGCCGCGCACCTCGAATGCGGCCACCGCGCGCGAGTACCGCCGCGATGCGGCACGCCACATCTACGACGCCAACAAGTCCCGCGTCTACAGCGGCCAGCTGCCGCCCATGCTCTACGCCGTCGGCACACTGCAGGTCAACCTCGATGCCGGCGGCAAGGTGGTGTCGCTGCATTGGATGCGCGCGCCCAAGCATGCACCCGAGGTCATCGCCGAGATCGAGCGCATGGTGCTGAAGGCCGCGCCCTTCCCCGCCGCCCCCCGCCTCGGCGCGGTCACCTGGACCGATACCTGGCTGTGGGACAAGAGCGGGCGCTTCCAGCTCGACACCCTGACTGAAGGCCAACAGCAAGGGGACTGAAGACACACCCGGAGGCATTTGCGCGGGGGCCGCCGCGCACGGCCGCCCGAAGCGGCCGGCCCGCCCCCGGTAGGGGGTTGGCGAAGCGACACGAAGTGCGCGAAGCCTGGGGGCGAGCATCAAGACCCGCGGTAGGTCGAGTAGCTCCACGGGCTCACCAGCAGCGGCACGTGGTAGTGCTGGTCGGTGTGCGCCACGCCGAAGTCCAGCGACACCTTGTTCAGGAAATTCGGCTCGGGCAGCTTCACGCCGCGGGCCTTGAAGTAGCCCGCAACGTCGAACACCAGCCGGTAGGTGCCGGCCTTCAGCGAGTTGTTGTCGTAGAGCGGCCCGTCGCTGCGGCCGTCCGAATTCAGCGTGAAGCGCTTCACCAGCGTGGCGGCGTCGCCGTCGGTGGTGTACAGCGCCACCTCCATGCCGGCCGCCGGGCCGCCGTGCATCGTGTCCAGTACGTGAGTGCTCAGGCCCATGGGGCGCTCCTTCGAATGTCGAATCGGGTGCGGGAAATTCCGGTGGACAAAAGTGTATACAGTTACCGGCTTTGGGTCTATCATGAAAAACATGGAGTCCTCCACCACCCGTTCGATCGTCGATGCCCTCACGAAGGCCATCGTCGAGCACCGGCTTCAGCCCGGCACCAAGCTGGCTGAGCAGAAGCTGGCCGATCATTTCGGCGTGTCGCGCACGCTGGTGCGCCAGGCGCTGTTCCAGCTGTCTCAGAACAAGCTCATCCGCCTCGAACCCGCGCGCGGCGCCTTCGTGGCCGCGCCCGCGGTCGACGAGGCCAGGCAAGTGTTCGCTGTGCGCCGCATGCTCGAGGCCGAGATGACGCGCGAGTTCGTGCGCACCGTCACGCCGGCCAAGATCAAGGCGCTGAAGGAACACGTCGCGCTCGAAAAGTCCGCCGTGTCGGGCGAGGACATCTCGGGCCGCACAGAGCTACTCGGCGACTTCCACGTGCGCATGGCCGAGCTCATGGGCAATCAGGTGCTGGCGCAGATCCTCGGCGAACTCATCTCTCGCTGTGCCCTCATCACGCTGATGTACCAGAGCGCCAGCGCTGCCGAGCACTCCAACGACGAGCACGCCGACATCGTGAAGGCGCTGGCCGCGCGCGACGAGGAACGCGCCGTGCGCCTCATGACCGAACACCTGGAGCACGTCGAAGCCAACCTCACGTTCGACCGCAAGGTCCCCACCAACGACATCTCGCTCGCCCTGGCCTGAACATCCATGACCGTCTACGACACCACCCTGCCCTACCCGCGCGACCTCGTCGGCTACGGCCGCAACCCGCCGCACGCCCAGTGGCCGGGCGGCGCGCGCATCGCGGTGCAGTTCGTCCTCAACTACGAAGAGGGCGGCGAGAACGCCACGCTGCACGGTGACGCGGGCTCCGAGCAGTTCCTCTCCGAGATGTTCAACCCGGCGAGTTTTCCCGACCGGCACATCAGCATGGAAGGCATCTACGAATACGGTTCGCGCGCCGGCGTGTGGCGCATCCTGCGCGAGTTCGAGAAGCGCGGCCTGCCGCTGACCGTGTTCGGCGTGGGCATGGCGCTGGAGCGCTACCCCGAGCTCACGGCTGCGTTCAAGGAACTCGGCCACGAGATCGCCTGCCACGGCTGGCGCTGGATTCATTACCAGAACCTCGACGAAGCCACCGAGCGCGAGCACATGCGCCTGGGCATGGAAGCCATCGAGAAGCTCACCGGCGAGCGGGCGCTTGGCTGGTACACCGGCCGCGACAGCCCGCGCACGCGCCGCCTCGTGGCCGACTACGGCGGCTTCGAATACGACAGCGACTACTACGGCGACGACCTGCCCTTCTGGATGAAGGTACAGAAGACCGACGGCAGCGTGGTGCCCCAGCTCATCGTGCCCTACACGCTCGACTGCAACGACATGCGCTTCGCGCTGCCGCAGGGCTACTCGCACGCCGATCCGTTCTTCCAGTACATGAAGGACAGCTTCGATGCGCTCTATGCCGAGGGCGACCCGAATGGCGACAACAGCCCGAAGATGATGAGCATCGGCATGCACTGCCGGCTGCTCGGGCGGCCCGGCCGCATCACGGCACTGCAGCGCTTTCTCGATCACATCGCCAAGCACGACAAGGTGTTGGTCTGCCGCCGCGTCGACATCGCGCGCCACTGGAAGCACGCGCATCCTTTCGAAGCCGGAGCCGCATCATGAGCCTCACCATCGCCCAACTCAACGCCGCGGTGCCGGCCGAAGCCGTCGCACTGCTCGACGGCATCTACGAGCACTCGCCCTGGATCGCGCAGCGCGCGCTCGCCGCGCGCCCCTTCCGCTCGCTCGCACACCTGAAGCATTCGATGGTGCAGGCGCTGGCCGCGTCGTCGACCGACGAGCAGATCGGCCTCATCCGCGCCCACCCCGAGCTCGCTGGCAAGGCCATGGTCAGCAAGACGCTGACGGCCGAATCGACCAACGAGCAGAGCAAGGCCGGCCTGACCGGCTGCACGCCCGAGGAGTTCGCGAAGATCCAGCAGCTCAACGCCGACTACAACGCGAAGTTCGGCTTTCCGTTCATCCTCGCGGTGCGCGGCCCGCGCGGCACCGGGCTGACCAAGCGCGAGATCATCGACACCTTCGAGCGCCGGCTGTACAACCACCCGGGGTTCGAACTCGGTGAGGCGCTGCGCAACATCCATCGCATCGCCGAGATCCGCCTGGACGACAAGTTCGCCGCCGACATCACGCTCGGTAACGACGTGTGGGACTGGCAGGAGCAGCTCTCGGTGCACACCGACCCGGGCTATGCCGAGAAGGGCCAGCTCACCGTCACCTACCTGACGGATGCGCACCGTGCCTGCGCCGCGCAGATCTCCACGTGGATGCGCGAGTGCGGCTTCGACTCGGTGGACATCGATGCGGTCGGCAACGTGGTGGGTCGCTATGAAGGCAGCACGCCCGACGCGAAGACGCTGCTCACCGGTTCGCACTACGACACCGTGCGCAACGGCGGCAAGTACGACGGCCGCCTCGGCATCTTCGTGCCCATGGCCTGCGTGCGCGAACTCAAGCGGCAAGGCAGGCGCCTGCCCTTCGCCTTCGAGGTGGTGGGCTTCGCGGAAGAAGAAGGCCAGCGCTACAAGGCGACCTTCCTGGGCTCGGGCGCGCTCATCGGCCATTTCGACCCGCGCTGGCTCGACCAGAAGGATGCCGACGGCATCACCATGCGCGAGGCCATGCAGCACGCGGGCCTGAAGCAGGAAGACATTCCGAAGATCCAGCGCGACCCGGCCCGCTACCTCGGCTTCGTCGAAGTGCACATCGAGCAGGGCCCGGTGCTGACCGAGCTCGACCTGCCGCTGGGCATCGTCACCTCCATCAACGGCAGCGTGCGCTACGTGGGCGAGGTCATCGGCATGGCCAGCCACGCCGGCACCACGCCGATGGACCGCCGCCGCGACGCAGCAGCGGCCGTGGCCGAGCTGATCCTCTACACCGAGCAGCGCGCCGCGAAGGACGGGGACTCGGTCGGCACTGTCGGCATGCTCGAAGTGCCCAGCGGCTCGATCAACGTGGTGCCGGGGCGCTGCAAGTTCAGCCTCGACCTGCGCGCGCCCAACAATGCGCAGCGCGACGCGCTGGCCAACGACGTGGTCAACGCACTGAAGGACATCTGCGAGCGCCGCGGCGTTCGCTACGAGCTCGAGGAGACGATGCGCGCCGCCGCCGCGCCCAGCGCACCGGCCTGGCAGCAGCGATGGGAAAAAGCGGTCGATGCCCTCGGCATTCCGCTCTTCCGCATGCCCAGCGGCGCCGGCCACGACGCGATGAAGTTGCACGAGGTGATGCCGCAGGCCATGCTCTTCGTGCGCGGCATCAACTCGGGCATCAGCCACAACCCGCTCGAATCGAGCACCAACGACGATATTCAATTGGCGGTGCAAGCATTCCAGCTCCTGCTGGACAACCTCGCCACCGAGCAAGCCCACTGACCGACCACAGAAGAACAACCATGACCGACTACGCCAAACTCGACGCCTGGATCGACGCCCACTTCGACGAGGAAGTGCAGTTCCTGCAGCAACTGGTGCGCGTGCCCACCGACACGCCGCCCGGCAACAACGCGCCGCACGCCGAACGCACCGCCGAACTGCTGAAGGACTTCGGCCTCGACGCCGAGAAGCACGCCGTGCCTGCGCAGGATGTGAAGGAGTACGGCCTCGAATCGATCACCAACCTGATCGTGCGCCGCAAGTACGGCAGCGAAGGCCGTACCGTCGCGCTGAATGCCCACGGCGACGTGGTGCCGCCCGGCGAAGGCTGGACGCACGACCCGTACGGCGGCGAGATCGCCGACGGCAGCCTCTACGGCCGCGCCGCCGCGGTCAGCAAGAGCGACTTCGCGAGCTTCACCTTCGCGCTGCGCGCGCTCGAAGCGGTAGCAAAACCGGCCAAGGGCAGCGTCGAGCTGCACTTCACCTACGACGAAGAATTCGGCGGCATCCTCGGCCCGGGCTGGCTGCTCAAGAACGGCCTGACCAAGCCCGACCTGATGATCGCGGCCGGCTTCAGCTACGAAGTGGTCACCGCGCACAACGGCTGCCTGCAGATGGAAGTGACGGTGCACGGCAAGATGGCACATGCCGCCATTCCGACCACCGGCGTCGATGCGCTGCAGGGCGCCACGAAGATCCTCAACGCGCTCTATGCGCAGAACATGCTCTACCAGCAGGTGACGTCGAAGGTCGAGGGCATCACGCACCCGTACCTCAACGTCGGCCGCATCGAGGGCGGCACCAACACCAACGTGGTTCCGGGCAAGGTGGTGTTCAAGCTCGACCGCCGCATGATCCCCGAGGAGAACCCGGTCGAGGTCGAAGCCACGATCCGCAAGGTGATCGCCGATGCCGCCGCCGAAAGCGCGGGCATCACGGTCGAGATCAAGCGCCTGCTGCTCGCCAACTCAATGCAGCCGCTGGCCGGCAACAAGCCGCTGGTCGATGCCATCCAGAAGCACGGCGGCGAGCTGTTCGGCGAGCCGATCAAGGCCATGGGCACGCCGCTGTACACCGACGTGCGCCTGTACGTCGAAGCCGGCATTCCTGGCGTGATCTACGGCGCCGGCCCGCGCACCGTGCTCGAGTCGCATGCCAAGCGCAGCGACGAGCGCGTGGTGCTCGAAGACCTGCGCCGCGCCACCAAGGTGATCGCGCGCACGCTCTGCGACCTGCTGGCCTGATCCGGCTCAGGCGCCCTTGGCGTGCGCCGGCAGCGCCCGCGAAGCCGCCCACGCCATCAGTTCGGACAGCGGCGCGGGCCGCGCCAGGTGGTAGCCCTGCACCAGCTTGCAGCCCAGCGCGCGCAGGGCCTCGAGCTCGTCCTGCGTTTCGACGCCTTCGGCCACGACCTGGATGTTCAGCGAACGGCCGAGCTGGACGATGGCATCCACCAGCACCACGTTGCCCGGTGAGGACGACAGGCCGAGCGTGAAGCTGCGGTCGATCTTCACCTGCCGCACGTGCTCGCTGCGCAGCGACGCCAGCGACGAATAGCCCACGCCGAAGTCGTCGACCACGATCGCCACGCCCGCGGCCGACAGCGTGCTCAACCGGCCGCGCGTGGCATGGGTGTCGAGCGCCACCTCTTCCGTTATCTCGATCTGCAGCCGGCGCGGCGCGATGCCGCGCTCCTTCAGCATGCCCAGCACGATGTCGTCGACCGCGAGCTGCGCCATCTCGCGTGGCGAGACGTTGATGGCGACCGGCGCTGCGGCCAGGCTGGAGCCCGCGGCCTCGAGCTGGCGCATGGCCAGGCAGGCCTCGTCGACCAGGTGCCGCAGCAGCGGCTCCGCCACGCCGGTGCTCGCGGCCGCGTAGATCACTTCCTCGGGAGCGATCTGGCCGTGGCGCGGGTGGTTCCAGCGCATCAACGCCTCGAGACTATGGACCTCGCAGCCGTCGCTGTTCATGATCGGCTGGAACCACACGCCGATGTCGCGCGCCTCGATGGCGCGCAGCAGGTCGCGCTCCACGTCCCGCCGCGTGGCCAGCCGCTGGTTGAGCGCGTTGTCGAAGAGCTGGCAGCGGTTGCGCCCGAGGCGCTTGGCCTCGTTGAGCGCCTCGTCGGCAAAGCTGATCATGTCGGCGATCTCGGCCTCGCCCGACACCGAGATGCCGATGCTCACGCCCAGGTGACCGCCGTAGTGCGCCGTGGCGAAAGAGACCGAACGGATCAGCCCCTGCGCGATGGCCGTGGGCGCCTGCCGCTCGTCCCACAGGCTGTAGAGCAGCGCGAATTCGTCGCCGCCCCAGCGCCCGAGGACCGCCTGCATGTCTGCGGTTTCCCGCTGCAGCCAGCGGGCCACGTCCTGCAGCACGCGGTCGCCGGCCTTGTGGCCGAAGGCGTCGTTCACCGCCTTGAAGCCGTCGAGGTCGAGCAGCAGCAGGCCGTGCTGGCGGCCATCGGTCGTGGCGATGCGCAGCGTCGCGGCCTCGGTGAAGCCCTCGCGGTTGAACAGGCCGGTAAGCGAATCGTGCGAGGCCCGGAAGGCCAGTTGCTGCGTTGCATCCAGCGAGAGCGCGTGCGCCAGCCGCAGCTGGGCGGCCATGGCGGTGGCTTCGTTGCGGATGCGGCTGCCTTCGCGGAAGGCCTTGTCGCTGTGCAGCGCGCCGCGCCCCAGCGCCCCGAGGTACAGCAGCACGAGCGCCGCCAGGCACAGGTTGTCGAAGCCGCCCGCATACGCCAGGCAGCCCGCCACCGACAGCAGCGCCGGCGTGATGAAGCCGATGGGCACGAGCGCATAGGCGATGCCATAGGTGACCGCCCCCGCGCAGATGCCGCACACCACCGTCAGGTAGAACACCGCCTGCGGCGAGGAGTAGCCGTCGCACAGCAGCGGAATAAGCGCCCACACACAGCCCGACACCGCGGCCAGGCCGGCTGTCAACCGCAGGTGCCATTCGACCGGGCGGGCGCTCGGCGATGTGGCGACGCTGCTGTCGGGCGTGGTGCCCGGCGACGGTGCGAACGGCCAGCGGCAGATGTAGCGGCGCAGTCCGTTCACCATGAGGGACAGCAGCAGCCAGCACAGCCCTTCGAACGCGCGGCCGGCGTTGACGGCGATCAGCGCCGCCGCGCAGCTCAGCACCACGTTGATCGGAATGGCCCGCAGCACGCTGCGGCGTATCGCCACGAGCTGGTCGGTGCGCACCGTGCGGGACAGCACCAGGTCGTCGACGGACGCAGTGAGCTCGGGAGAAGGCGCGCGGGGAATCATGAAAGGAGCACAGTTTAGGGCGCGGGCCGCGCCAGCGCCCCGACTGGTGCGCGGCAACAACGAACTTTCGTTCGACTTTCACCCGGATGTCATGGCTCCATCCCAGACTCGCGGCTTTCGCAGAGACGCGCGCTTCCAGTCCGCGTCGCTTTTTTCAAGCCAGCCATGTCCATCTTCCCGATTGCTCTACCGACCACCCCGCCGTTGCGCCGCAGCCTGCTCTCCACACTCGCCATCGGCACGCTCGCGCTTGCCGGTTGCGGTGGCGGAGGCGGCTCCAGCGCCCCGGCCTTCTTCCCCACGACACCCGGCACCCCGACTGCTGTGGCGCCCGCGCCCGCACCTGCTCCTGCGCAGCCGGCCGATCCCGCCCCGTCCGTGCCGCCCGGACGCTGGACCGTCGGCGACCTGCACATCCACACGATGCAGTCGGACGACACCCAGCAGATCTCCACGCTCGACCAGGTGCTGGCCAAGGCCTTCGACGAGTTCGGGCTCGACTGGGCCGCGCTGTCCGACCACCTGCGCCTGTCTTCCTACGACAACGATGGCAACAAGCTGGCCGCGCAGATTCCGTTCTCGGAAGGCATGGCCAAGTACCAAGTGCCGCGCATCAAGGCGCTGCAGGCCAGCGGCAAGTACGCCGACAAGACGATCTTCACGGCCTTCGAGTGGGACATGCCCTCGCACGACCACGGCAACGTCGGCATCCTGACCGACAACCCCATGTCGGGCGCCGCGCTCAAGGCGGCGAACCAGTTCGAGTACCTCTTCACCAACCGCGACCCCGCCCTCTTCCCGGCCGCCGACGTCGCCGCGTGGGGTCAGAAGGCCGGCACCGGCTACAACACGCACGCCGAGACGCTCGCAGCCATCGCCTGGCTCAAGAAGAACTATCCCGACACCAGCTACCTGCAGATCAACCACCCGTCGCGCAACCCCGGCAAGTATACGATCGCCCAGTTGCGCGAGATGAACGACCTCGCGCCGAACATCGTGTTCTCGCTCGAAGGCATGGTCGGCAACCAGATGGAGCCCGACCGTGGCGGCTACAACAGCGCCTATATCGCGGCCAACCTGCCCTCGCGCACCTATGGCGGCGTCGACTATCTCGTTGCCAAACTGGGCGGCACCTGGGACGCGCTGCTTTCCGAAGGCCGCCGCATCTGGAACGTGGCCGACTCCGACTACCACTTCACCGTCTCGCAGGGCCAGTACAGCAGCGGCTACGCGCCCGGCGAGTACGCCAGGAACCACCTGTGGGGAGACATCAAGGACCCGAAGTCGCTGCTCGCGGCCATGCGCACGGGCAAGCTCTTCGCGGTGAACGGCGGCCTGATCGACGCGCTCGACTTCAAGGTGCAAGGCGCCAAGGGAATAAGCGAGATGGGTTCGGAGCTGGGAGCAAAGCCGGGTGAAGACCTTAAGATCATCATCCGCTTCAAGAGCCCCGAGCGCAACAACTTCGAGTATCAGCTCGGCAGCGGCCGCTTCGCCAACGTGAAGCCGGTGGTCGATCACATCGACCTGATCGCGGGCGACGTGACCGGCCCCGAACTGCCGGGCACGCCGGGCTACTCGCGCGACACCAACCCGTCGACGCACGTGCTCAAGCGCTTCACCCGCAGCGACTGGAAGCTCGACGCCGACGGCTACTTCACCGTGAGCTACACGGTGAAGGCCGGCAACAACCAGTACTTCCGCCTGCGCGGCACCAACCTGGGCACCGACGTGCCCAACGAAACCGCCGGCGGCGAGCCGCTGCCCGATGCGCAGACCACGGGCACCGACAACGTGGCGCGCTTCAACGCGATCAACGCGCGCAACTACGGCGACCTCTGGTTCTATTCGAACCCGGTGTTCGTAAAGGTCTCCGCGCAGTAGGCAGTCGCTGCCGGTCAGCTCTTCGGGGCGCGCACCTCGGGCATCGCCGACGAGTGGTGATGCGCGATCAGCCACTGGCCGTTCACCCATTCGTAGACGTAGGTGTAGCGCGCATGCACCGTGCCGCCGTCCTTGAAGCGGAAGGTGTACGTGCCGACGTCCTGCGCCACATTGCAGCCGATCTTGATGACGCGCTGGTCGATCTTTCCTTGCGGCTCGCCCTTGAGGAATTTGACGAAGTAGTCGCGGATCTCGGCCGGGTTGGTGCGCGGCTGGTTCGACACGGTCGGCAGCAGCACGCCGTCGGCGGCGTAGTTGGCGACCACCTTGTCGGGGTCCAGCGTGCGCAGCGAGTTGTTCCAGCGGTCGAACAAGGCGCTGACCTGCGCCGCATCCACCGGCGTGCAGACGGCCGTACCCGATCCCTGGGCCAGCGCACCGGTGGCGAGCGAGAGAGAGAGGACGCCGAGGGCGGCGCTGGCGACGAGACTTTTCTTCACGGAGATGATTCCTTGTTGTGGAAGTTGTTGAAGCACCGGTTCAGGCCGGCGCTGCACCGCATTCGCGAGGCAGGAATCAAGTCTGCGGCGCGCTCATGAACACGACCCGTGCCGGGCCATGAATGCGAGTTGAAGCGCAGATGAACAACGGATGAACGGGCGCCCCGCGCGCGCTCAGGCCTCCTGCGCGTCGAGCCGGTAGCCGAAGCCGCGCACGGTCTTGAGCAGCGCGAGCGGATGGCCCTCGTCGATCTTGGCGCGCAGGCGGCGCACGTACACGTCGACCACGTTGGTCAGCGGGTCCTCGCTGGTGCCCCACACGTTCGAGAGGATGCGCTCGCGGCTGTACACGCGCCCGGGTGCGCTCATCAGCAGTTCCAGGAAGGCCAGCTCCTTCGCGGTCAGCGCGATCGGCTGGCCGGCCCGCGTGACCTGCATGCGCTCGCGGTCCAGAACGAGGTCGGCCACCTGCAGGCTGCTCGCCTTCACGCGCTGCTCGCGCCCGCGCCGCAGCAGCGCCTCGATGCGCGCGAGCAGTTCTTCGAAAGCGAAGGGTTTGGTGAGGTAGTCGTCCGCACCCAGCCGCAGGCCGTTGACCTTGGCCTCCAGCGAGCTCATGGCCGTGAGCATCAGCACGGGCACATGGTGGCCCTCGGCGCGCATCGTCTGGCACAGCTCCAGGCCGCTGAGGCCGGGCAGCATCAGGTCGAGGATGAGCAGCGCGGGCTCGCCGCCGCGCGCCAGCGCCAGGCCCTCGGTTCCGGTGCGGGCCAGCTGCACGCCATAGCCTTCGGCCCGCAGGCCGCGCTGAAGGAAGTCGGCCACGCGCGGATCGTCTTCGACCACCAGGATGTTGTTCATGCGGCCTCCGGCGCCGTGGGGAAATCGGTGCCGTCGAAACGCGGCAGCCGGATGCGGACCGTCGTGCCCACGAATGGCTCGCTCTCGATGTCGATGCGGCCTTCGTGCGCGGAAACGATCACCTGCGCGATCGACAGGCCGATGCCGGTGCCGTCGACGCGGTGCGCCCGGGCGCGCTGGCCACGCGTGAAGCGCTGGAACACCGTGGGCATCTCGTCGGCGTCGATGCCGATGCCCTGGTCGCGCACGGCAATTTCCACGCATCCGTCGAGCTCGCGCCAACCGATGCGAACCGCGCCGCCGGCGCGCGAATAGCGCACCGCGTTGTCCAGCACGATCATCAGGGCCTGGCGCAGCCGATCGGCATCGGCGTGCACGTGGACAAGCGCCGGCTGTGCGTCGTGCGGCGCATCGAGGCGCACCCCCACGCCATGCAGCGCCCCCAGCGCCTCGGCCTGCTCGGCCGCATCGCCGACCAGCAGGCCCAGGTCCACCCGGTCCTGCCGAATGACGAGCTGGTCGGCCTCGGCGCGCGCGATCAGCATCAGGTCGTCGATCACCCGCGCGAGCTGCTCCACACCGCCAACGATGCGCGACAGCGTCAACTTGTATTCGGCCGGCGGCTTGTCGGCGCCGCGCAGTGCGATCTCGGCCTCGCCGCGGATGGCGGTGGCCGGCGTGCGCAGTTCGTGGCTCAGGTCGGCGAACAGCTGGCGGCGGCGCTGGTCGATGTTCTGCAGCGTGACGTGGGCGGACTGCAGCTCGGCCGTGCGCGCATCCACCGCCGCTTCGAGCTTGTGCCGCGCGGCTTCGGCATCGCTGCGGCGCTGCTGCAGCTCGGCGGCCATGGCATTGAAATGCTCTGCCACCTGGCCGAACTCGTCCCTCGACCCGACCTCCAGGCGATGGTCCATGCGGCCGGCCTGCAGGGCCTGCGTGCCGGCCAGCAGGCCGGCGATGGGCGCCTGCAGCCGCCGGTTCAGGCGAATGGCGATCAGCACCGCGGCCACCAGGGTCAGCACTGCGAGGCCGATGGCCTGCAGGCGCAGCACCTCGACGGCGCGTTCCGTGGCCTTGCGTGCCACCGGCACCGCCTCGCGCTGGCGCGCGATCGCACCGTTGACGAGTTCGCGCAGGTCGCGCCCGCGCGTCACGTCGAACACCTGGTTGAGCTGCTGCCACACCGATGAAAACTCCGCGCCCTCCTCCAACGGCTCCAGCCGCAGCAGGCGGGCCTGGACTTCGGCGATGTTGGCGTCGAGCAGGTCGATGCTGGCCGCCAGCTGGGTCGCCGCCTCGGGCACAGGCGTGCCGCGCGCCGAGGAAGCCTGGGTCCACCAGGCCAGGTCGCGCTGCGTCAGGTCGTGCAGGCTGGCCGCGCTGGTCCGCATGCCGGCCAGCCAGCGGTCGCGTGCCTCGATCGGCGCGTCGCCGTTCATCAGCCGCTGCGAGGCCCAGACCCGCAGCCGCTGCTTGTTGGTGGACAGCTCCAGCAGATCGGACAGGATGTCGCTCGCAAGCCGGCTGTGCTGCTTGGCGAAAGTAACGCGCTCGGAACCCAGGTAGATGAAACCGGCCTGGATGCACACCAGCGCAACGAGCGTTGCGAAGGCCAGCGAGAGCCGCGTGCGGAATTTGATGGAAGGCATCGATCGGTGCGGCGCGCTGGCGAACACTCGTTTTGAAGGGTTCGAAGAATAGCCCATGCCGCTCGACGGGTCGGCATTGATCACCTGCGATGATGCTTGGTTGACCCGAGCATCGATGTTTGCGATGCTTCCAGGGTGATCAACGAACTCAAGACCTTCATTGCGGTGTGCAAGCTCGGCACCTTCGCGGCGGCCGGCGATCGAATCGGGCTTACTCAATCGGCGGTGAGCAGCCAGATGAAGCGACTCGAAGAAGCCCTGGGGTTCGAGCTCTTCGACAGAACAGGCCGATCGGCCACCTTGAATGTCGCAGGCCAGACGACCTTGCCGCGGGCAGAAGAAATCTGCGCGCTGTTCGCCAAGCTCGGGGAGCTTCCTCACGACAACGCCACCCAGGGGCTTCTTCGCGTAGGTTCGATTGCCTCGGCGCAGCCCACGCTGCTGGCGCGCGCGCTTGAGCAACTGCGCAAATCCTTTCCTCTCGTGCGTGTCCATGTGTCGCCTGGCGTCTCGATGCGCCTGATGGACGACCTGGACGCCGGAAAGATCGATGCCGCGGTGATCATCCGCCCTCCGTTCGGCATGCCTGCCGACCTGACGTGGCAGCCACTGGTGCACGAGCCCTACGTGCTGGTGGTGCCCAAGGCCCTGCCGGTAACGAAGAATTGGCGCACGCTGATCCAGGAACAGCCATTCCTGCGCTATGACAGGGCTTCGTTCGGTGGGCGGATGGTCGAGGGGTTTCTGCGTCGGGAAGGCCTGGCGGTCAACGATGCGATCGAGGTCGACGAGATTCCCGGATTGATCCACTTGGCCTCCAGGGGCCTGGGCGTGGCGCTCGTGCCGCTGGTCGAGGCGCATCTGCCCTTGCCTGCGCAGGTGCGCATCGTCTCCTTGGGCGCGGTCACTTTCCAGCGCGAGATCGGCCTGCTCCAGCGAAAGCCCCGGGCCAGCCCGCCCATGGTTGCGCACTTCGCCCAATGCCTGCGCGATGCGGCTGAAGCGAAGCCGAACACATCGCCTGCGCGGAATGCCAGCCGCGCAAGGGCATCGATCCCGCGCCGTACCTGAAACCGGGGAGCGCCGCTCGATCGCCTCGCATGCGGGCCGGACTCGGCACCGCTGGTTCGCCGACTTTCCGCGCACCATCGGCAGTCAACGGGACTCGTAAGACTCCATCGGCTTGTCCGTGGGGTCGGCCCAGGCAGCCTTCGTCATGGCGTTTGCCGGCAGCCCCACCCTGGCGTTGTGAGGCGGAATCGGCTGCATGAACCACTTGTCGTAGATCCGTGCGACTTCGCCGCTCCTGGCCAATGCCACGACGCTGTCGTCGACCAGCTTCTTGAATGCAGGATCCCCCTTGCGGAACATGATCGCGAGCGGCTCGACGCTGAGAACCTGGTCCAGGAGCCTGTATTTTTCCGGCTCCTTGCTCTTCGAGATCAACGTCGCGAGGTTCTGCCCGTCAGCGACGAATCCTTCGGTTCGGCCCGCCTCGAGGAGCAGGAATCCTTCGCTGTTGTCCTTGGCGAGCACCTCCTCGATACCGTTCGCGCCCTCACGCTTGAGTTTTCTCAGCGCCGGCACGGACGTGCTTCCTGTCGTGGCCGCCACGGTCTTGCCGGCCAGCTGCGCGGGGCGCGTGATGCCCGACGTGGCCTTGACCGCGATGCGAACGCCTTCGACATAGAGCGTCGGTGCAAAGGCAACCTCCTTCTGCCGCGCTGCATTGTTGGTCGTCGTGCCGCATTCGATATCCACCGTACCGTTTTGAACGAGGGGAATCCGGTTCTGTGGCGTCACGAGCTGGTACCTCACGTCGATCCTGTCGAGTTGAACTGCCTTCCTGATGTCGGCAATGATCCGCTCGCAGATCTCCACGTGAAAGCCGGTGTACCTGTTGGGCCCCAGGGTGAACGACATGGCACCCGACGCATCGCGGACACCCACGGAAATCGAGCCCGACTCCTTGACTTTCTTCAAGGTGTCGGTTTGCGCCGCCGCAGCCCCGCAGACGACGGCAAGCGCCGCTGCGAAGGCAAGGCTCCTTTTGCTGCTCTTGGTCATGCAGTTCTTTCAGCGTGCGAAGAGCGAGCTCAAGTCGGCGAACGACTTCATCTCGATCGCGTTGCCTGAGGGGTCCAGAAAGAACATCGTCGCTTGCTCGCCGGGCTCTCCTTTGAACCGGATGTAGGGCTCGATGACGAACTTTGTCTGGCGCGCCACGAGCTTGTCGGCCATGGCCTGCCATTGATCCATCGGAACGATCGCGCCGAAGTGGCGCACGGGTACGTCGTGACCGTCGACCGAACTGCTCTGGCGGTGGCCGCATTCGTCGGGTGCCAGGTGCGCCACGATCTGGTGGCCGTAGAAATCGAAGTCGACCCATTCAGGCGCGCTGCGGCCTTCAGGGCATCCAAGCAAGTCACCGTAGAACGCGCGCGCCTCGGCGATGTCTCGCACCGGGAACGCAAGATGAAACGGGATGCGGGTGGCTGTGTTGCTCATGGGGCTTTCCATCGGGGGAGTGGGGATGGACCCGACTCTAAGCAGCACCTTTCACAATGGAAAACGATATATTTTCCATCTGAGCCATAAGAATTTCGATTAATCACCCACGGAGGTCCGGCGACCTGCCACCGTCGTGCCTGTGCGCCGTGGCCCAGCCGAACAACAGCGCCACACACATCAGGGAATCTACGGATATATGATTCCTCGAATGGCCTTGATTGCGTGCAGTTTTTGTATACAAATAACGCATCCGAAAAACCGGCGCGAAATTTGCGTCAAAACCGGGTCCCGATCCACCCACCCGCACGAGGAAAGACCATGAGCACAGTCGTCAGCCAGGCCCCCGCGGGGGCAAGCGAAGCCGGCATTGCGCCGCACGCGGAATCGAACGCCGTCATCAAGCCGGGCTACCACCCGCGCCTGACCAACGAAGACCTCGCTCCGCTGAAGAAGCAGACCTGGGGCCAATACAACATCTTTGCCTTCTGGATGTCCGACGTGCACAGCGTGGGCGGCTACATCACGGCCGGCAGCCTGTTCGCGCTGGGCCTGTCGAGCTGGCAGGTGCTGGTGTCGCTGCTGGTCGGCATCGTGATCGTGCAGTTCTTCTGCAACCTCGTGGCCAAGCCCAGCCAGGTGACGGGCGTGCCCTACCCGGTGGTGTGCCGCGCGCCCTTCGGCGTGCTGGGCGCCAACATCCCGGCCATCATCCGCGGGCTGATCGCCGTGGCCTGGTACGGCGTGCAGACGTACCTCGCATCGGCCGCATTCATGGTGCTGGCGCTGCACATGGCGCCGGGCCTGGCGCCGTATGCCGATGTCGCGCAACACGGCTTCGTCGGCCTGTCGGCCCTCGGCTGGGTCGCGTTCATGGTCATGTGGGTGCTGCAGGCCTTCGTCTTCTGGCACGGCATGGACGCCATCCGCAAGTTCATCGACTGGGCCGGCCCGGCGGTGTACGTGGTCATGGCCGTGCTGTGCGGCTGGCTGGTGTGGAAGGCGGGCTGGAGCAAGATCGACCTGAACCTCGGCGGCGTCAAGTTCCAGGGCTGGGACGCGCTGCCCGTGATGCTCTCGGCCATTGCTCTGGTGGTGAGCTACTTCAGCGGCCCGATGCTCAACTTCGGCGACTTCTCGCGCTACGGCAAGAGCTTCGACGCGGTGAAGAAGGGCAACTTCTGGGGCCTGCCGGTGAACTTCGTGTTCTTCTCGCTGCTGACCGTCATCACCACCGCCGCCACGCTGCCCGTCTTTGGGGAACTGATCACCGATCCGGTGCACACCGTGGGCAAGATCGACAGCACCACCGCCGTCGTGCTGGGCGCGCTGACCTTCATGATCGCGACCATCGGCATCAACATCGTGGCCAACTTCGTGTCGCCGGCCTTCGACTTCTCGAACGTGGCACCGCAGCGCATCAGCTGGCGCACGGGCGGCATGATCGCCGCGGTGGGCTCGGTGTTTCTCACGCCATGGAACCTCTACAACAGCCCCGAGGTCATTCACTACACGCTCGACGTGCTGGGTTCGTTCATCGGGCCGCTGTTCGGCATTCTGATTGCCGACTACTACATCGTGCGCAAGCAGCGCATCGACGTGGACGCGCTCTACAGCATGAGCCCGAAGGGCGAGTACTGGTACAGCGGCGGCTACAACCCGAAGGCGATCCAGGCGCTGGTGCCGGCGGCCATCGTGCCGATCCTGTGCGTGATGGTGCCGGCGCTGCGCGGTGGCGCGAACTATGCGTGGTTCATCGGCATGGGCCTGGGCTTCGTGCTCTATGCCGTGCTGAACCGCAACAGCAAGACTTGAACTGAAGAGAAAGGGAGCGCCGTGCGCATCAAGATCATCAACCCCAACACCACCTGGAGCATGACCGAGAAGATCGGTGCCTGCGCCCGCGCGGTGGCGCACGCCGGCACCGAGATCGTCGCCGTGAGCCCGGCCATGGGGCCGGTCTCCATCGAGAGCCACTACGACGAAGCGCTGGCCGTGCCGGGCCTGCTGCAGGAGATCGCGGCGGGCGAACGCGAGGGCAACATCGACGGCTACGTGATCGCCTGCTTCGGTGACCCGGGCCTGAAGGCCGCGCGCGAACTGGCACGCAGCCCCGTGGTGGGCATCGCCGAGGCGGCCATGCACCTGGCCAGCATGATCGGCAGCCGCTTCAGCGTGGTGACGACGCTGGGCCGCACCATGGGCCAGGCCTGGCACCTGGCCGAGATCTACGGCATGGAACGCTTCTGCGCCAACGTGCGCGCCTGCGAGCTGCCGGTGCTCGAACTCGAGGAGCCCGGCTCGCGTGCACGCGAACGCATCGTCGACGAATGCCGGCGCGCGCTCGAGGAAGACGGCTCCGACTGCATCGTGCTGGGCTGCGCCGGCATGACAGACCTGTGCGCGCACATCGAGCAAGTGCTAGGCGTGCCCGTGATCGACGGCGTGGCCGCGGGCACCAAGCTCATCGAGTCGCTCGTCGCCCTCAAGCTGCGCACCAGCAAGCGCGGGGAGCTGGCGAAGCCCTTGCCCAAGCCCATCGTTGGCGCACTGGAAAGCTTTACGCTTTCGAGCTAGGCCACAATCCGCGCATGCCCCGCGCCAGTTCCAAATCTTCCGTACCCCCCGCCATCGCCGTTCCAGCCGAGAACGGCGTGGCCGCAGCAGACAAGAACAGCTCCATCGAAAGCATCGCCAACGACATCGCCACCGCGATCGTCGAGAAGCGCCTGCCGCCCGGCACCTGGCTGCGCGAAGAGGCGCTGGGCCGGGTCTATTCGGTGAGCCGAACCAAGGTGCGCGCCGCATTGCTGATGCTGTCGAAGGACAAGCTCATCGAGATGATTCCCGACAAGGGCGCGTTCGTCTGCCAGCCCTCGGTGGAAGAGGCCCGCGAGGTGTTCGCGGTGCGCCGCATTCTCGAAAGCGAGGTGGTGCGCCTGTTCGTCGCCGCCGCACGGCCGCGCGACTACCAGGTGCTGGAGCAGCACATCAAGTTCGAACGCACAGCGCTGCGCCAGACCACCACCACGGGCACCGTGCGCGAGAAGCTGCTGGGCGACTTCCATGTGGCGCTGGCCGAGGCCACGGGCAACCGCACGCTGGCCGAGCTGGTGCGCGAACTGGTGGCGCGCAGCTCGCTGATCGCCATGCTGTACCACTCGTCGAACGACCCGCACTGCTCGTCGGACGAGCACGCCGATTTCCTGCGCCTGTGCCGCAAGGGCGATGCCGAGGCCGCCGTGAAGAGCATGAATGACCACCTTGAGCGCATCGAGGCGAGCCTCGAACTGGGCACCGAGAAGCCTGACCGGCAGCTCGATCTGGTGAAGGCGCTGCTCGCCTAGGGAGGGTCTGCAGGACAGCCTGAAGGTGTCCTGGGCACCCAGGTGCGATTCAGCGCCGAGCTTTCTTCGCAGCGCGCTTCCTGGGCTCGCGCGAAGAGGAGTCGGCCGGTGCGACAGCTGCAGTTCCCAGGCATTCCGCACTTGCGATCAGTCCGCGCAGGAACACCATGATCAGCCGGCCCGAGGGATCCGGGCGCGTGCTCATCCGCTGCAGTGCCAGCCCATGCGAGAGTGCCATGAAGGCCGCGGCCAGTTCGTCCGGTGCGGCAGGGGGCGAGCGCCCGAGCTTGTCGAACAACAGGCCGATCACGCCGCCGATCTCGGACCGGTGTTTGTCCCACACCTTCCGGTACTCCGCAGCGAACGCCGGGCTGCGGTTGGCATGCAACTGCAGTTCGATGGAAAGCATGCACCAGTCGGCATCGTGATTGAGCGTGGAAGCCCAGGCTTCCAGTTCGGCCAGCATCTGTTCGGGCTGTTGCGCGTCGTTGCCCAAGACCGTGGAAAGCTGCGTCGCTTCCGCTTCCATGTGCCGTCGCAGCAACTCCAGCAGGACGTCTTCCTTGCTCGAGAAGTTCGAATAGAAAGCGCCTTGGGAGTAGCCCGCCTTGTCCGCGATGTCGCGGATCGACGCGCCCCCATAGCCGTTCGACACGAACAGGTGCTGCGCGGTGTCGATCAGGCGCTCGCGAGTCTGCGCCCGGCTTTCCTCACGGGTCAGGCGCCTTCTTGCTGTCGTGGGGCTCATGCCTCAAAAGATATCACATGAACTTTGGATGTCGACCGGCGGACGCGTGCTTCCGGAGGCAAGGCTGGACACTTCTTCAGATATCACTTGATATTTCAAAATGCCGAAGGTACATTCAAAACTCATTTGATCTTGGACATTCAATCGATATGGAAAAATCCAAGAGCCCGAGGTCCGCATTTGTCACCGGCGCCACCGGCCTTCTCGGCAACAACCTTGTGCGCGAGCTGGTCGCGCGCGGCGTCTCCGTCAAGGCCCTCGCCCGCTCGAAGGCCAAAGGTCAGCAGCAGTTTGCGGGGATGAAAGGCGTCGAATTGGTGCTGGGCGACATGGCGGATGTACCCGCTTTCTCCAAGGCACTGCAAGGATGCGACGTGGTGTTCCACACCGCCGCCTTCTTCCGGGACAACTTCAAGGGCGGCAGCCACTGGGAAGAGCTCAAACGCATCAATGTGGACGGCACGCAGCAGCTCATCGAGCGGGCATACGACGCCGGCATTCGGCGCTTCGTTCAGACCTCGTCCATCGCGGTGCTGAATGGCGAGCCGGGCATGCCCATCGACGAGACCTGTCTGCGTGACCTGGCAGATGCCGACGACGACTACTACCGCAGCAAGATACTGGCCGATCAAGTCGTGTCGGCCTTTCTTGCAGCGCACCCGGACATGCACGCGAGCTTTGTCTTGCCAGGGTGGATGTGGGGGCCGGCCGATATTGGCCCCACCTCGTCAGGACAATTTGTCAACGATGTGGTGCTTGGAAAATTGCCTGGGTTGCTGCCTGGGAGCTTTTCCGTTGTCGATGCCCGCGATGTGGCGAGGGCGCAGATTTCGGCCGCGGAGCACGGGCAGCGCGGCGAACGCTATCTGGCTGCCGGCCGCCACATGACGATGCAGGAACTGGTGCCCTTGATGGGGAAGATCGCGGGCATCAAGACGCCGACACGCAACTTGCCCTTCCCGCTCCTGTATCTCCTGGCGGCGGCACAGGAGCTCTATGCGCGGATCAGCGGCAAACCCATCCTGCTCAGCCTGGCGACGGTGCGGCTGATGCGCAAGGAGGCGGGGCGCAGCCATTTCAATCACACGAAGAGCGAGCAGAAACTTCAACTGAAGTTTCGCCCGATCGAGCAAACCGTTGCCGATACGGTCGCCTGGTATCGCGGCAATGGCTGGCTGCCCAGTGCGTCGCCCCGATAGCGCCAAGCAAATCGCTTTTTCGCCCTTGCGACGGGCCCGAGCCGCCCAACCCGATAAAGGAAAGACCGTGACGAACAAATTGATCTTGAAACTCTTGACGGCCTTCGGAGCCGTCCTTCTTGTCGCGGCAGCGCCGCACGAATCCGCGGCACAGGGCATCCCCTCGGCCAGGGCGGCGGACAGCATGGCCGAGTTCTGCAGGAAAGGACAGGCGGAGTACCCGGGAGGCATCGCTCGCATGCATCCTTCGTCCAAATTCAACATCTGTTGGTGGCTCGAGGATGCCGGCATCGAAGCAAGCACGTTCGACGACGTCGTTGGAACGCTGCCGGAACATGCCGGGCCGTCGCAGGCGGCCTGGCAAGCGACTTTCAGCAAGCCCGCCCAGGTGCATCTGGAACGAGCCCGCGTGGCCGAAGAGAGGGGCGACAGCGCGGCCGCATCGGCCGAATACAAGAAGGCCGCTTTCTATCTGCGGATGAATCGGCTGCCCAAGCGTGTCCCCGCCGCGGATCTGCAGGCGACCGAACGAGCCTATGCGGTCCTGGGAAAGCCGCTCCAGCGGATCACATTCAAGACCGGAGAGAAAGAATTCATTGGCTACTTCCGAGCCCCGTCGGCACGACGCGGCAGCAACGAGAAGCTGCCGGTGCTGGTCATCCTCGGCGGCCTCGACAACCTGAAGACGGAGATGATCCGGCACAGCGACTACTTCATGGGCCGCGGGTTCGCAACCCTCATTGTGGAAAATCCGGACACTGGGGAGAACCAGTTGGGATTCCGTCCGGAGTCCTCCGCGATGCTTGACACGGTTGCGGACTACATCAAGAGCCGCACCGACCTGGACGCAAGCCGAGTGGCCGTGTACGGCTGGAGCATGGGAGGCTACTTGGGAACGCTTGGCGGGCTGAGGAACGACTTCTACAAGGCGATCGTCAACATAGGCGGCCCCAGCGATTCGAGCTTCGGACAAGCGCATTGCAAGACGGCGCCTGCATGGATCGTCGCGCCCTACACCGTGTTTGCCAACATGAATCCGCAGACGACACCCCGTCAGGCGATGTGCGAATACTACGAAGCATTCCAACTCTCACGTCAATTGAAGATGCCAACCGCGGTGCAGTTGCACAAACCCATTCTCATGGTGAACGGCGCCCGCGAAGATCTCGTCTCCAGAGATGAACCTGCGTCCCTTGCGGCTCTTGGCTTCAATGTGACGCAACTGGTATTTGGGGAGGATGGCCACACGGCGGAGTCGAACATGCGAGAGCACTTCGAGTTCACCGCGAACTGGCTCATGCGGCGGCTGAAATTGGAAAACTGATCGTCTTCGCCCAGGGCCCGCGATGCGGGTTTTCCTGCATCCGGATTGCCGCATAAATTGTATACAGTTTGGCGTACACACCAGGTGGACGCCACGGAACACCGCGCCGTTCACGCCTCTCTCCCCTTGCTGCGCCAGGAGATACACGATGACGGCCGAGACCTCTTCCACTGTTCCGACAGTCCATCCCGTGGACCAGCGCCTGCCTTCTGGCAAGCTCGCGGCCCTTGGCCTGCAGCACGTGCTGGTGATGTATGCGGGCGCGGTCGCGGTGCCGCTCATCGTCGGGCGCGCGCTCAAGCTCTCGCCCGACGAGGTCGCCCTGCTGATCTCGGCCGACCTGTTCTGCTGCGGCATCGCCACGCTGATCCAGGCGCTGGGTGCCACGCAGTTCTTCGGCATCAAGCTGCCCGTGATGATGGGCGTCACCTTCGCGTCGGTGGCGCCAATGGTCGCCATCGCCAACGCCAACCCGGGCCAGAACGGCGCGCAGCTGCTGTTCGGCGCCATCATCGGCGCGGGCATCGTATCGATACTGATCGCGCCGCTGGTGAGCCGCATGCTGCGCTTCTTTCCGCCGGTGGTCACGGGCACCATCATCGCGGTCATCGGCATCAGCCTGATGCGCGTGGGCATCAACTGGATCTTCGGCAACCCCGTGGGCCCGACCGCGCCCGCGCTGGTCGACCCGGTGTATGCGAAGTGGCTGGCCGAGGTCACCTCGCCCGGCAGTTCCATTCCCGCGGTGCCCAAGGGCTTCGCGATCATGCCCACGGTGCCCAACCCCAAGTACGCGGACCTCTCTGGCTTCGGCGTGGCGGCGCTGGTGCTGGTGTCGATCCTGCTGATCGTCAAGTACGCCAAGGGGTTCATCGCCAACATCTCGGTGCTGCTGGGCATCGTGATCGGTGCGGTGGTGGCCTCGGTCACCGGCCTCATGACCTACGAGAAGGTGGGCAAGGCCGCCTGGGTCGACATCGTGCTGCCCTTTCACTTCGGCATGCCGCAGTTCGACCCGATCCTGATCCTCACGATGACGCTGATCATGATCGTGGTGATGATCGAATCGACCGGCATGTTCCTCGCGCTCGGCGAAATGACCGACCGCAAGATCAGCCAGAAGGACCTGGCGCGCGGCCTGCGCACCGACGGCCTGGGCACGCTGATCGGCGGCATCTTCAACACCTTCCCGTACACCAGCTTCTCGCAGAACGTGGGTCTCGTGGCCGTCACGGGCATCAAGAGCCGCTACGTGTGCGTGGCCGGCGGCGTGATCCTGATCGTGCTGGGCCTGCTCCCGAAGATGGCCGCGCTGGTGGAATCGTTGCCCACCGTGGTGCTCGGCGGCGCGGGCCTCGTGATGTTCGGCATGGTGGCGGCCACGGGCATCCGCATTCTCTCGGGCGTGGATTTCAAGACCAACCGCCACAACGCGATGATCGTCGCGGTGTCCATCGGCATCGGCATGATTCCGCTGATCGCGCCCAACTTCAAGCAATGGATGCCGCACGCGATCCACTCGCTGATCGAGTCGGGCATTCTGCTGGCGTCGATCGCGGCCGTGCTTCTCAACCTGTTCCTCAACGGCGCGAAGCACGACGAGCAGGCTGTGATCGCCGCGGCCAAGCAGGCCGAGGCGCACTGATCCTTCTTTCTTCTTCTCAGATCACTGCCAGCGGCGTCTTGCGCCGCGGCGGTGGATGCAGGCGGTCCAGCTCGGCCAGGGTCGCCGCATCGAGCTGCAGATCGGCGGCAGCCAGGTTCTCCTTCAGGTGCGCGCTGCGCACCGCCTTCGGAATCGCGGCCACGCCGGGCCGTGCGACGACGGCGGCCAGTGCAAGCTGCGCAGCCGTCACGCCGAGCCGGCCGGCCAGTTCGCTCAGCCCATCGTCTTCGGCCAGCGCCCCCTGGTCGATCGGGCTGTAGGCCATCAGCGGCATGCCGCGTTCGCGCTGCCAGGGCAGCAGGCTGAACTCGGGGCCGCGCTCGCCGAGCGACAGGTACACCTGGTTCGCCGCACAGCCCGGCCCGTCGCCCACGGCCTGCATCAGCTCTTCCATGTCGTCGGTGTCGAAGTTGCTCACGCCCCAGTGGCCGATGCGTCCGTCCGCCACCAGCGACTGCATCGCGGCGACGGTCTCGCGCAGCGGATGGTTGCCGCGCCAGTGCAGCAGGTAGAGGTCGATGGCGTCGAGGCCAAGCCGCTTCAGGCTGCGCTCGCAGGCGTCGCGCGTGCCGCGCCGGCTGGCGTTGTGCGGATAAACCTTGCTGACGACGAAGAGCTCTTCACGCCGTGCATCGCCCGCGCGCAGGGCCTCGGCAATGGCCTGGCCCACCGCTGTTTCGGCCCCGCCTTCGCCGTACATCTCGGCCGTGTCGATGAGCCGGTAGCCGAGGGCGATGGCCTCGCGCACGGCTTTCACCTCCGCCGCACGATGACCCGCGTTTTCGCCCATGCGCCAGGTGCCCAGGCCGAGGACGGGCATCTCGCCGCCGGTGGGAAGTTGGAGTGTTCGCATCGGGCCATGGTACGAGGGACATAAGGTCGTGTCAGCCCTCCGGCGACGACTTTCCCGGTGCTCCGTGCAGCAGCACGGCGTTCGCCCGGGGCACCTCCAGCCTTCTAATTTTTCGAAATCGAAGTCGATTCCGTGACATTGAATTGACAAAGTCCTCTATGAAATCTCGCCGCTTCGCCTTCTGATTTTGTCAAGGCAGTTTGGGTGCCCGCCCCCCCCGGGCCCCCCCCCCGGGGGGGGGGGGGGCGGGGGGCGGGGCGCCGGGGGCGGGGGGGGGGGGG
>NZ_JBGLYN010000119.1:0-7053 GCF_047304045.1 Variovorax sp. Varisp85 | reverse complement strand
GGTGGTGGCGGCGGCTACGGCGGCGGTGGCCGCAGCGGTGGTGGCGGCGGCTACGGCGGCGGCGGCGGTGGTCGCGGCGGCTACTAAGCCCTTCCCTCCAGAGCCTTCGGGCTTCTGAATGAAAAGCTCCTTCGGGAGCTTTTTTCGTTTCTGCGCCAGGCTCGAGCGCCTTGGTCAGCTCGGCCTAATGAAAACCCGGTAAGCAATAGTCCGTACCTCCGCGGTCAGCCAACAGTCAGCCGCGCAGAACGACCCTCGACCCTTCATATAAGAGGGGCGAGACATGCGCATCAAGAGTCAGGCGGACTTCTTTTCAGGAGTCATGTTCACTGCCGTGGGAGGGGCCTTTGCGATAGGCGCCACCACCTACACCGTCGGCAACGGTGCCCGCATGGGACCGGGTTACTTCCCGCTGATGCTCGGCATCCTGCTGGCCGTCCTCGGCGCCATCATCATGTTCCAGGCGCTGGTGGTCGAAACCCCCACCGGCGACCCGATCGGCAAATGGGCCTGGAAGCCGCTGGCCTTCGTGCTCGGCGCCAACCTCGCCTTCGGCGTGCTGCTGGGCGGCCTGCCCAGCATCGGGCTGCCGGCGATGGGGATGATCATCGCGATCTACGCGCTCACGATCATCTCGAGCATGGCGGGCGAGCACTTCAAGCTGCGCGACGTGCTGATCCTCTCCACCATCCTGGCGGCCGGCAGCTACGTGGCCTTCATCTGGGCGCTGAAGCTCCAGATCCAGGTCTGGCCTACTTTCATTTCGGGTTGAGGAGCGCACCGCCATGGAACTGTTCCACAACCTCGCGACCGGCTTCGGCGTCGCGTTCACCTTCACCAACCTGCTGTACTGCCTGATCGGCTGCATCCTGGGCACGCTGATCGGCGTGCTCCCGGGCATCGGCCCGGTCGCGACCATCGCGATGCTGCTGCCCGCCACGTACGCGCTGCCGCCTGTGTCGGCGCTGATCATGCTGGCCGGCATCTACTACGGCGCGCAGTACGGCGGCTCGACCACGGCCATCCTGGTGAACCTGCCCGGGGAGTCGTCCTCGGTGGTCACCTGTATCGACGGCTACCAGATGGCAAGGCAGGGCCGCGCAGGCCCGGCGCTCGCCGCGGCGGGCCTGGGTTCGTTCTTCGCGGGTTGCGTGGGCACGCTGATCCTGGCCGCCTTCGCACCGCCGCTGACCGAGCTGGCCTTCAAGTTCGGCCCGGCGGAGTATTTCTCGCTGATGGTGCTGGGCCTGATCGGCGCGGTGGTGCTGGCCTCGGGCTCGCTGCTGAAGGCGGTGGCGATGATCGTGCTGGGCCTGCTGCTGGGCATCGTCGGCACCGACGTGAATTCGGGCGTGGCGCGCTACAGCTTCGACATTCCGGAGCTCACCGACGGCATCGGCTTCGTGGTGATCGCCATGGGCGTGTTCGGCTACGGCGAAATCATCGGCAACCTCTCGCAGCCCGACGACGAGCGCGAGGTGTTCACGCACAAGGTGAAGGGCCTGTGGCCCACCAAGGAAGACTTCAAGCGCATGACGCCCGCGGTGCTGCGCGGCACGGCACTGGGTTCGGCGTTGGGCATCCTGCCCGGCGGCGGCGCGCTGCTGGCAGCCTTCGCGGCCTATGCGCTGGAAAAGAAGATCAAGATGCGCCCCGGCGAAGTGCCCTTCGGCAAGGGCAACATCCGCGGCGTGGCTTCGCCCGAGTCGGCCAACAACGCCGGCGCGCAGACCTCCTTCATCCCGCTGCTGACGCTGGGCATTCCGCCCAACGCGGTGATGGCGCTGATGGTGGGTGCGATGACGATCCACAACATCCAGCCCGGCCCGCAGGTGATGACCAGCAACCCCGAGCTGTTCTGGGGCCTGATCGCCTCGATGTGGATCGGCAACGCGATGCTGATCGTGCTGAACCTGCCGCTGATCGGCATGTGGATCAAGCTGCTGACGGTGCCCTACAAGTTCCTGTTCCCGGCGATCGTGCTGTTCTGCGCGATCGGCGTGTACTCGACCAACAACAACACCTTCGACATCTGGATGGTGGCGGCTTTCGGCTTCATCGGCTACCTGTTCCTGAAGCTGCGCACCGAGCCCGCCCCGCTGCTGCTGGGCTTCATCCTGGGCCCGATGATGGAAGAGAACCTGCGGCGCGCGCTGCTGCTGTCGCGCGGTGCGTGGAGCGTGTTCGTCACGCGGCCGCTGTCGGCGGGACTGCTGGTGGCTGCGGCGCTGCTGCTTGGCATCGTGCTGCTGCCGGCGATCAAGGCCAAGCGCGAAGAAGCCTTCGTCGAGGAGTAATTGGCTCGCCCCCAGGCTGCGCGCACTTCGTGTCGCTGCGCCAACCCCCTTCCGGGGGCAACACCTGCGGCCCGGCGGAGCCGGTTCCGCGGTGTTCCTGGAATAGTCAGCGCTGGAGTAGCGGCAGCAGCGCCTGTTGCCAGGCCAGTCCGAGCAGGGCCGCGCCGAGCACCACCGGGATCACCCCGGCCTTGAAGCGGAACAGCGCCACGGCGGCGATCAGCCCGATCGCCGCCGATGCCGCGTCGAAGCCACCGCCCGCGCCCTTCGGCCACAGCACGTGCCAGGCGAAGAACACCGCGAGGTTGACGATCACGCCCACCACGGCCGCCGTGATGGCCGTCAGCGGCGCGGTGAGCTTCAGGTTGCCGTGCGTCGATTCGATGAACGGCCCGCCCAACAGGATGAACAGGAACGATGGCAGGAAGGTGAAGAAGCTCACCACCGTCGCCGCCACCGCGCCCGCCAGGAACAGCGACTGCCCACCGAACAACGCCTGGTTCCAGCCGCCCACGAAGCCCACGAACGACACCACCATGATCAGCGGCCCCGGCGTGGTTTCGCCCAGCGCGAGCCCGTCGATCATCTGCGTGGCGCTGAGCCAGCCGTAGTGGTCGACCGCGCCCTGGAACACGTAGGGCAGCACCGCATAGGCGCCGCCGAAGGTCAGCAGCGCGGCCTTGGTGAAGAACCAGCCCATCTGCGTGAGCGCGCCGTGCCAGCCGAACAGTGCCGCGAGGGCGCCGATGGCGACGAGCCACAGCGCGAGGAACACGCCCAGCACGCGCAAGAAGCGGCCCCAGCCGAAGCGCGCATGCGCGGGCGTCGGCGTGTCGTCGTCGATCAGTGCGGGACCGACCGAGGCGGCCGCCGCGGCGTGAGCGCCGCCCGGCGCGAAGCGCTCTGGCGCCACCCGGCTGCCAAGGTAGCCGATGGCCCCCGCCACGAGCACGATCAGCGGAAACGGCACGCGAAGCGCAAAGATCGCCACGAAGGCGGCCGCCGCGATCGCCCAGAGCCAGGCGTTCTTCAGCACCCGCGAGCCGATGCGCCATGCCGCGAACAGCACGATGGCCGTCACCGCAGGCTTTACGCCGTAGAGCAGCCCCGCCACCGCCGGCACCTGTCCATACGCCATGTAGACCCACGACAACGCGATCAGGATGAACAGCGACGGCAGCACGAACAGCCCTCCCGCCACGATGCCGCCCCAGGTGCGGTGCATGAGCCAGCCGATGTAGGTCGCAAGCTGCTGCGCCTCGGGGCCGGGCAGCACCATGCAATAATTCAGCGCATGGAGGAATCGCTTCTCCGAGATCCAGCGGCGGCGCTCCACCAGTTCCTGGTGCATCAGCGCGATCTGCCCGGCAGGCCCGCCGAAGCTGATGAAGCCCAGCTTGAGCCAATAGCCGAAGGCCTGCCAGAAGCTGACGGGGACGGGCGGCTCGGCAGGCGCTTCGGAGGAGGACATCGGCTGACTTTCGTGTTTCGCTATTTCAGGAACGCGTCGTAGGCGGTCTTCAGGATCAGCGCGCTCACCACCACGATGAACACCACCCGCACGAAGCCCGCCCCGTGCTTCAGCGCAACCCGCGTGCCGAGCAGGCTGCCCGCCACGTTGGCCACCGCCATCACCAGCCCGTAGTGCCACCAGACATGGCCCTTGGCAGCCAGCAGGATCAGCGCCGCGGCGTTGGTCAGCGTGTTGATGATCTTGGCCGAGGCCGAGGCGTTGAGGAAGTCGTAGCCCATCCAGCGCACGAACAGGAACACCAGGAAGCTCCCCGCGCCCGGCCCGAAGAAGCCGTCGTAGAACCCGATCGTCAGGCCGATGGTGCAGGCCGCCAGCGTCTCGGCCCGGCCGGAGAAGCGCGGCGCATGCATCCGCCCCATGTCCTTGCGCGCCAGCGTGTAGAGCAGCACGCCCAGCAGGATGACCGGCAGCGCCCGGCGCAGGAAGTCGCCCGGGAATAGCGTGACGCCCCAGGCGCCCAGCATCGAGCCGGCGAAACCGAGCACCGCGGCGGGCCAAAGGGCGCCCCAGCGCATCTGCACCCGCTGGCTGAACTGGGCCGCGGCGGCTGCCGTGCCCCAAATGGACGCACTCTTGTTGGTGCCCAGCAGCGTTGCCGGCGTCGCGCCCGGGAACACGGCAAACAGCGCCGGCACCAGGATCAACCCGCCTCCGCCCACGATCGAATCGACAAAACCCGCGAGCAGCGAAGCGCCCGTCACCACCAGCATTTCCATGGCGGCGATTGTCTCACTCGTGGCGCTATCGAAAATATAGCTTCATGTGCACGCGTGGCCTTTGTGGGAGGTCAATTTGGCACTGAGGAAAAACCCTTCGGGCACGGCGCGCGCGGGCATAAAAAAGGCGCCGACCAGCGGCGCCCTTCAAAGTCAAACACGGCATCTCGTACGGAGCCTTGGAAGCATTTTTATAGTTGCTCGAGATTTGTCTCCTCGGACCCTCGGCAGCACGAGCAGGGCCCGTTCGCGAGTGCGCAGACTTTAGGGGGCGCACCGCCTCAGTGCATTGGGAATTACCCGCTTTGCCGGCCCGGAAAGCCCGATTCGCAAACCAAAGTGTTTCCGATGGTTAACGGCGCGGCACAATTCATGCACGCGCGGTCAGGCCCCGATCTTGCACATGCCCAGAAAGAACCCGGGAGTCGCCCACCCGACGGAGGAAGCATGCCATCCATGTCCGAAAGCGAACGCATCGCCCTCGCCGCGCGCCTTCATGTGGCGCTTCGGCGAAAGCACGGGCGCGTGACCGACACCGAATGGATGGCCACCAACGCCGAATACGCCGCCGAGATCGTGCGCATGACGCGCGCGCATGCCGCGGACACCAGGGACGAGGAGCTCTACCAGCTCGCGATGCGGCTCGAACAGGCGATGGAACCTTTGGCTCGGGCCAAGCGGCTGGCGGCGCGGCAGCCCGACGGCGCCCTGCCCATACCCACTCGCCACGCGGACGGACTGGGCTGACGCCTTCCTGCTGGGCGCTGTTCAGGACGCGGCCAGCGCGGCCTTGCGGATCGACTGCAGCGTGCTGCCCGGCGTGATCGCTTCCGGATCGAGCAGGCAGTGCAGGATCGCCGGCTTGCCGCTCGCACGCGCACGGGCCAGCGCGGGGCCGAACTCTTCGGTGCTGGTCACGCGTTCGCCGTGGCCGCCGAACACTTCGGCATAGCCGCGGAAATCGGGGTTCTTCAATTGCGTGGCGCTGATGCGGCCGGGATAGTGTTTTTCCTGGTGCATGCGGATCGTGCCGTACATGGCGTTGTCCAGCAGCACCACGATGATCGGCAGGCCGTACTGCACGGCGGTGGCGAACTCCTGGCCGTGCATCATGAAGTCGCCGTCGCCCGCGAACACGACCACCTCGCGCTGCGGCCACAGCCTCTTGGCACCGACGCCGGCCGGCAGGCCGTAGCCCATCGAGCCGCTGGTGGGCGCGAGCTGGCTCGCGAAGGCGCGGAACGGCCAGAAGCGGTGCACCCACGTGGCGAAGTTGCCCGCGCCGTTGCAGAAGATGGTGTCGGCCGGCAGCACTTCGCGCAGGTGCTGCATGACCTCGCCCATCTGCAGCGGGCCGGGAATGCGGATGGGGGCCGGGTCGCTCCAGCGCAGGAAGTCTTCGCGTGCGGTCTTTGTCTCTGCCTGCCAGGCCGGCGCTTGCGCGGGGCGCAGCGTGGACACCGCTTCGGCGAACGCCCGCGGCGTGGCGTGAATGCCCTGCGCGGGGCGGTAGAGCTTGCCGAGCTCGTTGGCATCGGCGTGCACATGCACCAGGGCCTGCTTCGGTTGCGGGATCGCCAGCAGTTCGTAGCCTTGTGACGGCACTTCCGACAGGCGCCCGCCGACCAGCAGCACGAGGTCGGCATTGCGGATGCGCTCCAGCATGCGCGGGTTGGCGCCCAGGCCCAGGTCGCCCGCATAGCAGGGGTGCTCGGCCGACATCAGCATCTGGCGGCGGAACGAGCAGTACACGGGCAGCGAGAACGCGGCCGCGAAATCAGCGAACTGCAGCGCCGCCTGCTCCGACCAGCGGCTGCCGCCGAGGATGACCACCGGGCGCTGCGCCTGCGACAACCGCTGCTGCAGCTCGGCGAGCTGCGCCGCGCCGGGATGGGTTTCGGTCACCGCGTAGGGCTGCGCGTCGGCCACCGCTGCGGCCTCGGTCAGCATGTCCTCGGGCAGCGCGATCACCACCGGCCCGGGTCGGCCGGAGGTGGCGACATGGAAGGCACGCGACACGAGCTCGGGCACACGCGCCGGATCGTCGATCTGCACCACCCACTTGGCCATGGTGCCGAACACCGCGCCGTAGTCCAGCTCCTGGAAAGCCTCGCGGCCCATGGCGTCGCGCGCGACCTGGCCCACGAACAGCAGCAGCGGCGTCGAATCCTGGTGCGCGATGTGCACGCCGGCCGCCGCGTTGGTGGCGCCGGGGCCGCGCGTGACGAAGCAGATGCCGGGCTGGCCCGTGAGCTTGCCCTGCGCCTCGGCCATCATCGCCGCGCCGCCTTCCTGGCGGCACACGGTCACGTCGATCGATGCGTCATGCAGCGCGTCGAGCACGGCCAGAAAGCTTTCGCCGGGCACGCAGAACAGCTGCCTGACGCCGTGGGTGATGAGCTGGTCGACCAGGATCTGGCCGCCGGTGCGGGAGGAAGTCATGCTGTGTCCAATGGAATGAAGGTGTTGGGTCTTGCTCCTTCCCCCTCTGGGGGAAGGCTGGGAT
>NZ_JBGLYN010000118.1:0-7877 GCF_047304045.1 Variovorax sp. Varisp85 | reverse complement strand
GCCGTCAGCCCCCACCCCAACCCTCCCCCAGCGGGGGAGGGAGCAAATATCGGATGCTCAGCTCAACACCACCGGCTTGGTGTGCCAGATCTCATGCGCGTACTGCGCAATGGTGCGGTCCGACGAGAACGCACCCATCCCCGCCACATTGAGGATCGCCATCCGCGTCCAGGCATCCGAGTCGCGGTACAGCGCATCGACCTCGGCTTGCTTGGCCACGTAGCTCGCATAGTCGGCCAGCAGCAGGTAGTGGTCGCCCCAGTTCACCAGCGCGTCGTAGATGCCCTGGTAGCGCGCCGGTTCGCCCGCTGAAAACGCGCCGTCCCGGATCGCGTCGAGCACGCGCTTGAGTTCAGCGTTCCCTTCGTAGATCTCGCGCGGCTGGTAGCCCCGCGCGCGGATGTCGGCCACTTCGGGCGTGGTGTTGCCGAAGATGAAGATGTTCTCCGGCCCTACGTTCTCGCGCATTTCCACGTTGGCGCCGTCCAGCGTGCCGATGGTCAGCGCACCGTTGAGCGCGAACTTCATGTTGCCGGTGCCCGATGCCTCGGTGCCCGCCGTGGAGATCTGCTCCGACAGGTCGGCCGCCGGCATGATGGTCTCGGCCAGGCTCACGCTGTAGTTCGGCAGGAACACCACCTTCAGCAGCTTGCCCACGCGCGCGTCGGCGTTGATGGTGCTGGCAACGTCGTTGATGAGCCGGATCACGAGCTTGGCCATCGCGTACGCCGACGCCGCCTTGCCCGCGAACACCACCACGCGCGGCACGATGTCCAGCGGCGTGCCCGCGGCCTGCGCGTCGAGGATGCGGTGGTAGCGCGCCACCACGTGCAGCACGTTGAGCAGCTGCCGCTTGTATTCGTGGATGCGCTTGACCTGCACGTCGAACATCGCGTCGGTGTCGATGTCGATCTTGAGGTGCTGCTCGATCCAGTTGGCCAGTCGCAGCTTGTTCTCGCGCTTGGCATGGCGGAATGCGCGCACGAAGGCCGGTTGCTCGGCCATGGGCCTGAGCGCCTCGAGCTGCGACAGGTCGCGCCGCCAGCCCTTGCCGATGCGCTGGTCGAGCAGCGCCGCCAGCGGCGGGTTGGCCTGCGCCAGCCAGCGGCGCGGCGTGACGCCGTTGGTCTTGTTGTTGAAGCGCTCGGGAAAGATCTTCGCGAAGTCCGAGAAGATCGACTGCTTCATCAGCTCCGAGTGCAGCCCCGACACGCCGTTGATCGAGTGGCTCGCCAGCACCGCCACGTAGGCCATGCGCACGCGGCGCTCGCCGGTCTCGTCCACCAGCGACAGGCGGCGCATCAGCTCCACGTCGTTGCCCACCTTCTGCGTCACCGTGGCGAGGAACTTCGCGTTGATGTCGTAGATGATCTGCAGGTGCCGCGGCAGGATGCGCCCCAGCATCTCGACCGGCCAGGTCTCCAGCGCCTCGTGCATCAGCGTGTGGTTGGTGTAGCTGAACACCTTCTGCGTGTGCGCCCAGGCCATGTCCCATGTGAGGCCGTACTCGTCGAGCAGCAGGCGCATCAGCTCCGGCACGGCGAGCACGGGGTGCGTGTCGTTCAGGTGGATGCTGACCTTTTCCGAGAGCTGGTCGAAGGTCTTGTGGTTGCGCAGGTAGCGCCGCAGCAGGTCCTGCACGCTCGCGCTGCAGAAAAAATACTCCTGGTGCAGCCGCAGCTCGCGGCCCGAGGGCGTGGAGTCGTCGGGGTAGAGCACGCGCGAGACGTTCTCCGAGTGGTTCTTGCTTTCCACCGCCTGCATGTAGTTGCCGCGGTTGAAGGCCGAGAGGTCGATCTCTTCGGTGGCGCGCGCCGACCACAGCCGCAGCGTGTTGGTGGCCTGCGTGCCGTAGCCGGGAATGATGGTGTCGTAGGCCACGGCCAGCACATCGTGCGTGTCGACCCAGTCGGCCGCGCCGTAAGGGGCGTTGGTGCCTTCCCGCTTCTGCACATGGCCGCCGAAGCGCACGCGGTAGTTCACCTCGGGCCGCTGGAACTCCCACGGGTTCCCGCGCGTGAGCCAGTAGTCGGGTGTTTCCACCTGCTGTCCATCGACGATGCGCTGGCGGAACATGCCGTATTCGTAGCGGATGCCGTAGCCCATGCCCGGCACGCCCAGCGTGGCCATCGAGTCGAGGAAGCAGGCGGCGAGCCGCCCCAGGCCGCCGTTGCCCAGCGCCGCGTCGGGTTCGCGCTCGGCCAGTGCGTCCATGTCGACGCCGAAGTCGGCCAGCGCCTCGCGCACGGTGTCGTAAAGGTCGACCGCCAGCAGCGCGTTGGTGAAGGTGCGCCCGATCAGGAACTCCATCGACAGGTAATAGACGCGCTTGAGGTCCTGCGCGTAGTTGGCGCGCGTGGTCATCATCCAGCGCTCGACCAGCTGGTCGCGCACGGCCTGCGAGGTGGCGTTGAGCCAGTCGTCCTGGCTGGCGGCGACCGGGTCCTTGCCGACTGCGTAGATCAGCTTGTTGGCCACCGCGCGCTTGAAGGCTGCGACGTCGCGGTCGGGGTGGTCGTAGGCGAAGTCTTTGATCGTCATGATTGGCGCTCTTCGGTGTGGGTGATGGTGTTTTGCTGCCGTGCGTTTGTCTTGGGTGCGTGCGAATGACACCGAGTGCTCCCCTGCGCGTGAGCGCACCCCGAATCACGAACGCATCGAATCGAGAAGAGGCGCGTCATCCCAGTGCCTGCCGATAAACGTCGATGTACTGTGCCGCCGCAGTGGCCCAGTCGGCGGGCCGGCGCATGGCGTTGCCCCGCACGCGCCGCCAGTCGGGCGCGCGTTGGTACAAGGCAAAGGCGCGGCGCACGGCGCGTTCGTAGCTCTGGACATCGAAGCTGTCGAACACGAAACCGGTGGCGCCCCCACTGGCGAGGTCTTCGAGCGAGCTGTCGACCACCGTGTCGGCCAGCCCGCCGACGCGGCGCACCAGCGGCAGGCTGCCGTACTTGAGGCCGTACATCTGCGTGAGGCCGCAGGGCTCGAAGAGCGAAGGCACCAGCGTCACGTCGCCCGCACCGAACAGCTGGTGGGCCAGCGTCTCGTTGTAGCCGATGGTGGCACTGACCGACTGCGGCGCGGCCGCCGCGCGCTGTCTGAAGGCTTCCTCGAGCCAGGCCTCGCCGCTGCCCAGCAATGCGAGCTGGCCGCCCTGGGCGAGCAGCGCGTCGAGCCCGCCGAGCACCAGATGCAGCCCCTTCTGCTCGGTGAGCCGGCTCACGAGGATGAAGAGCGGCGCATCCGGCCGATCGGCCAGCCCCAGCTGGTGCTGCAGCACCGACTTGCAGCGCGCCTTGCCGGCCATGTGGCGGCCTTCGGGCGTGTGATAGCCCTGCACCAGCGCGGCGTCGGTCGCCGGGTTCCAGACCAGGTCGTCGACCGCGTTGAGGATGCCGGTGAGCGCGCTGCTGCGCAGCCGCAGCAGGCCGTCGAGCCCGCAGCCCTGCTCGGGCGTCTGGATCTCGAGCGCATAGGTCGGGCTGACCGTGGTGAGCCGGTCGGCGAAATACAGGCCGCCCTTCATGAACGAAACCTGCCCGTGGTACTCGAGACCGTTCATCTGGAACGCGGGGCCGGGCAAGCCGAGCTCCGCGAAGTTCCACGGCGCGAAGAGGCCCTGGTAGGCGAGGTTGTGCACTGTGAAGACACTGCCCACACGCGGGCCACCGGCCTGCCGCGCGAAGTGCAGGTAGGCCGGCGCGAGCGCGGCGTGCCAGTCGTGCGCATGCACGACTTCGGGCTGCCACAGCGGATCGAGCCCTTGCGCCAATTGCGCCGCGGCCCAGCCGAGCAGGGCGAAGCGGCGGTGGTTGTCGCCGTAGGGCTGGCGCGAGGTGTCCTCGTAGGGATTGCCGGGCCGGTCGTAGAGCACCGGCGCATCGATCACGTAGGCCGGGATGCCGGGCGCCCCATCGATGTCGACATGCCCGAGGCTCAGCCCGAAGCGCTCGCCCCAGGGCGCGTCGAAACCGGCCACGGGCGCCAGGTCGCGCACGCCCGAGACGATGGCAGGAAAGCCCGGCAGCAGCACGCGCGCGTCCTGTCCTGCGGCCATGAGCGCCAGGGGCAGGGCACCGGCGACGTCCGCCAGGCCGCCGGTCTTGAGGAGGGGGAAGAGTTCGGCGCTGACCTGGAGGATTCGCATCGTCAGTGCTGCCTCCGTGCAAGGTGGGATGGCACAAAGACCTGGTTTCTTTCAGGAATACCGCGGAACCGGCTTTGCCGGGCCGCTGGTATTGCCCCCGGCGAGGGGGTTGGCGAAGCGACACGAAGTGCGCGAAGACTGGGGGCGAATCTCATGCAGCCAGTCGTTTGAGCATCTCGCGCGTGACCAGCACCACGCCGTTCTCGGTGCGCTCGAAGCGCGCTGCGTCGACTTCGGCGTCCTCGCCGATCACCATGTCGTCGGGGATCACGCAGCCACGGTCGATCACCACGCGGTTGAGCCGGGCACCGCGCCCGACTTCCACGTCGGGCAGCAGCACCGCCTCGTTGATCTCGCAGAAGGAGTGGATGCGCACGCCCGAGAACAGCACCGAGCTGCTGACCTTGGAGCCCGAGACAATGCAGCCGCCCGACACGATGGTGTTGACCGTCATGCCATGCTTGCCCTCGCGGTCGAGCACGAACTTGGCCGGCGGCAACTGCCGCTGGTAGGTCCAGATGGGCCAGTCGGTGTCATAGATGTCGAGCTCCGGGGTGATGGAGGCCAGGTCGAGGTTGGCTGCCCAGAATGCATCAATCGTGCCCACGTCGCGCCAGTAGGCCTTGGCGTCGGGTCCGCGCGAGGCCCGCGTGACGCACGACAGGCCGAAAGGATGGGCCAGCGCGCGGCCCTGGGCCACGGCGCGGGGAATGATGTCCTTGCCGAAATCGTGGCTCGAATCGGGGTTGACGCTGTCTTCTTCGAGCAGCTGGTAGAGGTACTCGGAGTCGAACACGTAGATGCCCATGCTCGCCAGCGCCACGTCGGGATGGCCGGGCATGGCGGGCGGGTCGGCGGGCTTTTCGAGGAAGTCGGTGATCCGGCGGCTCTCGTCGATGGCCATCACGCCGAAGGCCGTGGCTTCCATGCGCGGCACTTCGATGCAGCCGACCGTGCAGCCCAGACCGTGCTCGGCATGGTCCTTGACCATGATCGAGTAGTCCATCTTGTAGATGTGGTCGCCGGCCAGCACCACCACGTAGTCGTGCTTGGTGGAGCGGGTCTGGATGATGTCGAGGTTCTGGAACACCGCGTCGGCCGTGCCGCGGTACCAGTGCTCGTCGCCCACGCGCTGCTGGGCGGGCAGCACGTCGACCATCTCGTTGAGCTCGGCGCGCAAAAAGCTCCAGCCGCGCTGCAGGTGGCGCATGAGCGAGTGCGACTTGTACTGCGTGACCACCGCCATGCGCCGGATGCCGGAGTTCAGGCAGTTGGACAGCGCGAAGTCGATGATGCGGAACTTGCCGCCGAAGTACACGGCCGGCTTGGCGCGCCGGTCGGTCAGCTGCTTGAGGCGGGAGCCGCGTCCGCCGGCCAGCACCAGGGCGATGGTGCGGCGGACCAGTTGATGGGCCTGCAGCTCCTGCGGGGGCTGCGCTTGCGGTGTGAGGTTGTCCATCCTGAGTCTCCGTTCGTTCGCTTGTTGGAATTCATTCGCCGTCAGGGTCTCTGCATCGAGACTAGCACCGCGCCGTGCGCCTGGCTCCTACGTTCTTGCGATCCCGATGCTTGAAAAAGGCACTTGCGCCGTGCCGCCGAGCGGCCGGCCCATCTCACCCGGATCGTCCTCGGGATCGGTGGACAGGCGCAGGCGCCAAGCGCCCGCGGGCAGCCTGAAGGACACAGCCTGCGGGCCTGCGTTCACCAGCACCAGCCACGAGCCGCCGTCGCCGGCGCCATCGCCGAAAAGGATTGCAAGTGCCGTGCCCGTGCGCCAGTCGCCGGCCGTCATCGGTTCGCCGTCGGGGCGCAGCCAGCGGATGCCCGGCGGCATGCCCTGCGGCGTCTCGGGTGGCCACCAGCGGGTGCTGCGCAGGGCCGGGGCTTCGCGGCGCAGGGCGGCCAGGCGCGCCACGAAGGCGCTCGTGCGGGCCGCGTCGCTGTCGGGGGCGGAGGCGCCGATCCACGCGAGCCATGTGGTCTCGTTGTCCTGGCAGTAGGCGTTGTTGTTGCCCTGCTGGCTGTGGCCCAGCTCGTCGCCGGCCAGCAGCATGGGTGTGCCCTGTGACAGCATCAGCGTGGCGAGCAGCGCGCGCTGCAGGCGGCTGCGCAGGGCCAGCACGGCGGGGTCGTTGCTCGGCCCCTCGACGCCACAGTTGTTGCTCATGTTGTGGCCATGGCCGTCACGGTTGCCCTCGCCGTTGGCGAGGTTGTGGCGCTCGTTGTAGCTCACGAGGTCGCGCAGCGTGAAGCCGTCGTGCGCGGTGACGAAGTTGACGCTCGCGGCCGGCGCGCGGCCGCGATGGGCGAACTGCGTGCTGGAAGCGGTGAAGCGATGGGCGAAGTCGCCCAGGCCGGCCCTGTCGTCGTGCGCCTGGCGCAGCCAGAAGCCGCGCTGCGTGTCGCGGTAGCGGTCGTTCCATTCGAGCCAGCCCGGCGGGAACTCGCCGAGGCGGTAGCCGCCGGGGCCGATGTCCCAGGGCTCGGCGATGAGCAGGGTGCGCGAGAGCACCGGGTCTTGCGCGATGGCGGCGAAGAAGGGCGCGCGTGGGTCGAAGCCTCGCTGCGCGTCGCGCCCGAGCACCGGGGCGAGATCGAAGCGGAAACCGTCGACACCCATCTCGCAGGCCCAGAAGCGCAGGCTGTCCGTCACCAGCTGCAGCACGCGCGGCTCGCCGAGATTCAGGCAGTTGCCCGTGCCGGCCCAGTTCTCGTAGAGGGCGCGGTCGTCGGGGCGCAGGTGGTAGTACAGCGCGTTGTCGATGCCGCGCAGCGAGAGCGTGGGACCGAGCTCGTCGGTCTCGGCGCTGTGGTTATAGACCACGTCGATCACCAGCTCCATGCCACGTGCGTGTATGGCGTCGGCCATCGCGCGGAACTCGCTGGCGGGCGTGGTGCCGGCGCGGCCGCTCCAGTAGCGGGCCTCGGGAGCGAACCAGCCGATGGTGGTGTAGCCCCAGTAGTTGCTCAGGCCCATGCGCAGCAGGCGCTGCTCGTCGGCGCGGTGCTGCACGGGCATGAGGCTCAGGGTGGTGACACCCAGGCGCTGGAGGTGGTCGAGCACGGCGGGCTCCGCGAGGCCGGCGTAGGTGCCCCGGAGTGCCGCGGGGACTGCGGGGTGGAGCCTGGTCTGGCCTTTGACGTGCAGCTCGCAGAGCACGCGCTCGCCGGCGGGGATGCGGGCGTGGCCGGATGCCGCTGCCGGACCGGCGGGTTGCGCGACACGGGCCTTGAGCGCGACGGCTGCGTTGTCGCGGGCGTCCCTCTGGGCCGGGTTCGCGGGGTCGTGGCCCAGGAAGATGTCGCTGCCGTCGTAGCTGCCGACGATCTCTCGGGCGTAGGGGTCGAGCAGCAGCTTGGCTGGGTTGAAGCGCTGGCCTTCGTGGGGGGACCACGGGCCGTGGACTCGGTAGCCGTAGACGAGGCCGGGCTTGCCGCTGGGCAGGTGGCCGTGCCAGATGCCGTCGGTGCATGCCGGTAGGTTGAGGCGCTGCTGCTCGCTCTTGCCGGTGCTGTCGAAGATGCAGAGCTGTACTGCTTCTGCTGTTGGCGCTGCTATTGCGAAGTTGACTCCCTGTTGCGAGGGTGTTGCGCCCAAGGGGTAGGGGGTGCCTGGGCTCAGCATGTTGCTACCTCCGGCGGGTGGTTGCTTTCCGGGGCGAGACCCGGCCCCGGGAAACAAACCAAGTCAAGCAACGTCAAGCCAACACCCACATCACGGTAGCCAGTG
>NZ_JBGLYN010000117.1:0-9296 GCF_047304045.1 Variovorax sp. Varisp85 | reverse complement strand
AACCCCGGGGGGGGCCCGGGGGGGGGGGGGTTCCGTGTCCCACCGCTAACACCACCTGCCCCCACTCCAATTGCGTTTTTTCTTGTATACTATTGGGGGCGCGCGCCTTCGGGGCGCGCCGCCGGGCTACGTGGGCTACGAGGAGGGCGGCTACCTCACGGAAGCCGTGCGCCGCAAGCCCTACAGCGTGGTGCTGCTCGACGAAGTCGAAAAGGCCCACCCCGACGTGTTCAACGTGCTGCTGCAGGTGCTCGACGATGGCCGCCTTACCGACGGCCAGGGCCGCACCGTGGACTTCAAGAACACCGTGATCGTGATGACGAGCAACATCGGCTCGCCCATCATCCAGGCCATGGTGGGCAAGCCTTCCGAAGAGATCAAGGAAGCGGTGTGGGACGAGCTGAAGAACTACTTCCGCCCCGAGTTTCTGAACCGCATCGACGAGACGGTCGTGTTCCATGCGCTCGACGCGAAGAACATCGAATCGATTGCTGCGATCCAGCTCAAGGTGCTGAAGGCGCGGCTCGCGAAGATGGATCTGGGCCTGGAGGTGTCGCCGGCAGCGCTGGCCGAGATCGCCAAGGTCGGCTTCGACCCGGTGTTCGGCGCGCGTCCGCTGAAGCGTGCCATTCAGCAGCGCATCGAGAACCCGCTCTCGAAGCTGCTGCTCGACGGCAGTTTCGGGCCGAAGGACACGATCGAGGTCACGACCGACCCGATCCAGTCGCCGGGCAAGTTCTCGTTCGCCAAGGCCGGGGAACCAACGGCGGCGGCTTCGGCCTAAAGTTGGATGATGAACTTCATTTTTCGCGTCATTCTTCTGCTCCTGGGGCTGGTCTTTGCGGCCAGCCTGGCCGTGGCGGTCATGCTGCTGGCGGCTGTGTGGGGTGTGCGCTACGCCTGGGGGCGTCTCACGGGCAAGCCCGTGACGCCTTGGGTCATGCGCTTCAATCCCCGCTCGGGCTTCGATAAATTTCGTAATGCGGCACAGCCGGCCGAGCCGACCGCCGCCGACGTGGCCAATGCGCGGGCACGCGGCGAATCGGTGGAGCGCCCGGTGCGCATTCGCGGCAGCGCCAGCGACGTGACCGACGTGGCGCCGAAGCCGGTTTCGCGCGGCTGAGGCCCCGGTGTTCCCGGCGTGACCACCCGTCGCGCCGTTCGCCGTCAGAATCGTCCTCCTGCCGCCGCCGCTGACCGCGGCTTTCGCTTTCATCCAGGAGAGACATTCCATGACCCAACGCGACATCTTCGTGGTCGGCACCGCCCGCACCGCCATCGGCACCTTCGGCGGCGCGCTGAAGGACGTGCCCAACACCCAGCTGGCCACCACCGCCGTCAAGGCCGCCATCGAGCGCAGCGGCGTGGCCGCCGATGCCATCGGCCATGTGGTGATGGGCAACGTGATTCCCACCGACGTGAAGGATGCGTACCTGAGCCGCGTGGCTGCCATCGACGCAGGCTGCCCGATCGAGACGCCGGCCTTCAACGTGAATCGCCTCTGCGGCTCGGGCTTGCAGGCCATCGTGTCGGCGGCCCAGGCCATCGCGCTGGGCGACTGTGACATCGCCATCGGCGGCGGTTCGGAGTCGATGAGCCGCGGCCCGTACTTCGACACATCGGCCCGTTATGGCGCCCGCATGGGCGACGCGGTGCTGGTCGACTACATGCTGGGCATCCTGCACGACCCGTGGGAGAAGATCCACATGGGCATCACCGCCGAGAACGTGGCCGCGCGCTACGGCATCACGCGCGAGCAGATGGACGAACTGGCCGTGACCAGCCAGCAGCGCGCGGCGGCCGCCATCGCGGCGGGCCGCTTCAAGGAGCAGATCGTTCCGGTCGAGGTGAAGACGCGCAAGGGCGTCTTGCTGTTCGACACCGACGAGCACGTGCGCGCCGACACCACCGTCGAGGCGCTGTCGAAGATGAAGCCCGCGTTCAAGAAGGACGGCCTCGTGACCGCTGGCAATGCCTCGGGCATCAACGACGGCGCCGCTGCCGTGGTGCTGGCCGAAGGCGGTCGCGTGAAGGCGCTGGGCCTGAAGCCGCTGGCGCGGCTGGTGGGCTATGCGCATGCGGGCGTCGAGCCCGCGTACATGGGCATCGGCCCGGTGCCGGCCACGCGCAAGGTGCTGGAGCGCACGGGCCTGAAGGTGGGCGACTTCGACGTGATCGAGTCGAACGAAGCTTTTGCGGCGCAGGCCTGCGCCGTCATCAAGGAGCTGGGCTTCGACGCGGCCAAGGTGAACCCGAACGGCTCGGGCATTTCGCTGGGCCACCCCGTCGGTGCGACCGGCGCGATCATCACGACGAAGGCGATTGCCGAGCTGCACCGCACCGGCGGCCGCTATGCACTGGTCACGATGTGCATCGGCGGCGGCCAGGGCATCGCGGCCGTGTTCGAACGCGTTTGAAGGCACACTCGCGCGCATGTTCCACCCACCCCTCCTGATCGACCCCGACGAAGTCGAGATCAGCGCCATCCGGGCGCAGGGCGCGGGCGGGCAGAACGTCAACAAGGTGTCGAGCGCGGTGCACCTGCGCTACGACATCCATGCGAGCTCGCTGCCGGCCGACGTGAAGGAGCGTCTGCTCGCGCTGCGCGACAGCCGCATCACGCAGGAAGGCGTGTTCGTGCTCAAGGCGCAGCAGCACCGCACGCGGGAGATGAACCGCGCCGATGCGCTCACGCGCCTGCAGGCGGTGGTCGACAGCGTGGCGATGCCGCCGCGCGTGCGGCGCGCCACCAAGCCGACCTATGGTTCGAAGCAGCGCCGCCTCGAGGGCAAGAGCCAGCGTTCGCAGATCAAGAGCCTGCGCGGGCCGGTACGCGACTGAGCGCGCATTCGGCTGAACTCGTCTGATCTGAGGCGAATTGAGTGCAAAAGGCCCTGCTGTACGGGTCTGAAACATCTCCCAAGCAGAATCGCGGTCATGAGAAGGTTCTTTTCGCGCGCCGTGTTGGCTGTGCTCCTGCTGGCGCCGGCCGCGGCACTCCTGACCGGCTGCGGTCCGGGGACAGCGGCGATGCAGGGCACGAGCACGGCCGCGGCCCCTGAACTCAAGTGGGAAGAGCTGATTCCCAAGAGCTGGGACCCGACCAGGCGCTACCGCAACATCAGCCTCGAAGCGCTGCGCGACAACGATCCGCGCGCGATCCAGATGCTCGACGAGATGCGTGCTGTCTGGGACAACGCTCCGGTCAACGTGGCGCTCGACGGCAAGGCGGCCAAGCTCGCGGGCTTCGTCGTGCCGCTCGACGCTGCGCAGGACGGCATTCGCGAATTCCTGCTGGTGCCGTATTTCGGCGCCTGCATCCACACGCCGCCGCCGCCCGCCAACCAGATCGTGCACGTGATCGCGCCTGCCGCCGTGAAGGGCCTGCACGCGATGGACACGGCGTACGTCAGCGGCACACTGAAGGCGGCGCGCTACTCGTCGGCAGACATGGGCGTGAGCGGCTACGAGATCAAGTCGGCGTCCGTGGAGCGCTTCGTCGCGAAGCAGGCGCAGTAAGCAGCGCCGCCGCTTGCGCACTCAGGCCATGCGCTGCGACAGGAAATCCAGGAACGAAGTGATGCGCGCCGACAGCTGCGTGTTGCGGTAGTACACCGCGTTGACCGGCTGGCGCACGTCCGCCGTGTCCTTTGCCAGCACCTGCACCAGCGCGCCGCTTGTGCGGTCGGCACCGGTCATGAAGTCCGACAGGCAGACGACGCCCACGCCGGCCAGCGCCAACTGGCGCAGCGTTTCGCCGCTCGATGCCATCAGCGTCGGCGCGATGTTCCATTCGTCGCCATGCACGCCGCGCAGGGGCCAGCGGTTCAGCGACTCGGGTTGGGTGAAGCCCAGCAGCACGTGTTCGGCGAGGTCGCTTACCTTGCGCGGCTTGCCGTGTGCCTCGAGGTACGCAGGGCTCGCGAGCACGCGCAGGCGGTGCGTGCCGAGCGGGCGCGCATGCAGCGTGGAGTCGCGCAGCGGGCCGATCCGGATCGCGATGTCGGTGCGGCGCTCCAGCAGGTCGATGGGCAGGTCGTCTGTGTCGAGCTCGAGGCTGATCTGCGGGTAGAGCTTTCGAAACTCCGGCACCAGCGGCACGATGGCGTGCAGCATGAAGGGCGAGGCCGCGTTCACGCGCAGGCGCCCGGCCGGCTGCTGGCGGCGCGCGGCCATCTGCTCTTCGGCGTCGTCGATCGCGTCGAGGATGGCGCGCGTGCGCTGCAGGAAGGCCGCGCCTTCCTCCGTGAGTTCGAGCCGCCGCGTCGTGCGGCGCAGCAGCGTGGTGTCGAGCTTCTGTTCGAGCCGGCTCAAGGCGCGGCTGATGCCCGAGACCGTTTGCGCCAACTGTTCGGACGCGGCCGTGATCGAGCCAGTGTCCACCACCGTGCGGAACGCGACCAGTTCTTCGATGGTGGACTTCATGGGCGCTGGCGGGTCAGGCGGCGGCTTCCTGTCCCTCGGACTCGTCGATGCGCGGCATCAGCGCCGCGAGCGCCTCGCCGTCGGTGCGGTAGCTGAACAGCATCGGCCCCGGCGCCAGCAGGCCGGCGCGCTCCAGCACCTGCATCGCGGGCAGCTTGAGGCCGCTCAGGTGCAGGCGGATGCCCTTGGCTTCCATCATCCGGCGGATCGAGCCGAACACTTCGGCGCCGGTGATGTCGATGCGATTGATGGGCTGCGCGAACAGGCACACGTCGGTGAGATCGGGCCGCTCGGCCAGCGCCACCGTGAGCGCGCGTTCGAGCGTGGAGGCCGAGGCGAAGTCGAGTTCGGCGTCCATGCGCAGTGCATAGAGCTGCGGCGCCAGCGGCGGCAGCTTCCAGAGGTTGCGGTCGCGCAGGCTGCCGTCGGGGTGCAGGCCCACCTCGATGATGCGCGGATGCAGGTGGCGGTACATGTAGTGCGCCATGCTCGCCAGCAGGCCACCGAGCACGCCCCAGTAGATGCTCGGTGCGGTCGCGATGGTCAGCACGAAAGTGCCGAAGGCAATGCCGGCCTCGATGCGCGAGATGCGCCACAGCGCCGTGAAACTCGCGGGCTTCACCAGCCCCAGGATGGCCGTGACCACCACCGCCGCCAGCACTGCCTGCGGCACGTGGTACAGCAGCGGCATCAGCCACAGCAGCGCACCGGCTACCACTGCCACGCTGAACAGCGTGGCCCAGCCGGTCTGCGCGCCCGCATAGAGCGTGATGGCCGAGCGCGAGAACGACGAACTGGTGGGAAACCCGCCCGTGAAGCCCGAGGCCAGCTTGGCGAGGCCCTGGCCGATCAGATCCTGGTTTTCGTTCCACAGCGTGCCGGCGCGCGCGTTGTCGACCTTGGCGCTCGACGCGGTTTCGAGGAAGCTCACGAGCGTGATCATCAACGCCGGCAGCACCAGCGCGCTGAAGGTACTCATGGGTAGCAGGCCGGGCCAGTAAAGCGAGGGCAGGCCCGAAGGCAGGCTGCCCACCACCGCACCGCCGCGCAGCGCGTAGTCGACGAGCCAGCTGATGGCGGCCGCGCCGGCCACCAGCGCCATGGTGGTCGGAAAGCGCGGCAGCAGGCGCTTGCCCAGCCACAGCACCGCGATGCTGCCGAGCCCGAAGGCAATGGCCACGAGGTCGGGCAGCGGGCCGCCGCGCAGCACCTGCGCAATGGTCCGCCCCGTGAAGCCCAGCAGCGCCGGCAGCTGCGAGATGGCGATCAGCACCGCCGCGCCTTGCGTGAAGCCGATGAGCACCGGCGAATTGACCAGCCGCAGCAGCCAGCCGAAGCGCCCCGCGCCCAGCACGATCTGGATGGCGCCCGACATCAGCGTGAGCCACACCGCCATCGCCACCCATTCGGCGCTGCCTGCCACCGCCAGCGGCGCGAGCGAGGCGCCGACCAGCAGGCTGGTGAGCGCCGTGGGCCCGACCGACAGCCGCTGCGACGAACTGAACATCACCGCGATCAGCGCGGGGAACAGGGCCGCGTACACCCCCGTCACCAGCGGCATGCCCGCCAGCGCCGCATACGCCACGCCTTGCGGGATCACCATCAGCGCCACAGTGATGCCGGCCATCGCCTCGTTGCGCAGCAGCGCGGCGGAAGGGCGCGGCCAGGCGAAGCAGGGAACCCAGCGAGAGAGGCGCTGGCGCAGGGAAGGAGAGGTTGTAGCCGGATTCATGAATGACGGATGGCACGCGCAACGGCGCTGGAATGCTGCGCTGGCACAGGGAGCTTACGCGGCCAGTCGGGGGATGCCGCGGAACCGGCTTTGCCGGGCCGCTGGCATTGCCCCCGGGGAGGGGGTGTGCGAAGCGACACGCAGTGCGCGAAGCATGGGGGTGTCTAGATGAGCGAGGTCGCGTTCTTGAGCACGTAGTCGCAGGCCTTGGTCTTGACCTTTGACGACAAGAGCTTGAAGTTCAGCGACTTGCCGTCGCCACCTTTCAGCAGGCCCTTGGTGCCGTTCGCGAAGCCGGTCTCCTGCTGCTTCTGACCGGTGATCTTGGCGAGCAGCTTGTCTTTCACCGAGGCCGCGTCGCCGCCCAGGTAGTTGTTCTTGACGCAGTACTGCAGCACACCGGCCGCGTTGCCGACGGTGCTGGAGCCGATGGCGGGCATCTTGAAGCCGAGGTTGCCGAGCGAGGAGCCGCTGCCACCTTGCGAATTGGCGCTGGCGGCCTCGCCGGCTTTCTCCTTCAGCTGGTCGAACAGGTCGTTGGCATGTGCCGAAATGCCCGCGGCGAGCAGGGCAAGGGCGATGAAGGTGGAGCGGGCGTGCACGGGGAGCCTCCTGTAGGTCTGTATGGTGGAAAGCGGCCACCAGCATACCGGAGACCTTGGGGGCCGCAGCCCATCGGCGTGCACCGGCCTACTTCGAGCGTGGAGCGCGTTTTTCCAGCAAGGGCGTGCTGGTGCCCTGCACTCCCACCAGGCCCAGCACGGTCACCAGCGAGTTCTGTGCACCCTTCCAGCCGTCGGTCACGTCGATCCACTCGGACAGCGCGTGGAAGCCGCCGGTCTTGCCGCCGCCGCCGATGATGATGGCGGGGATGCCCAGCGACATAGGCACGTTCGCGTCGGTGCTCGCGCCGCTCAGCAGCGTCTTGTGGCCGAAGGCGCTGTTCGCGCGCGTGGCGGCCTCGACGATCACGGTGTCCGATTGCGTGCGGCCGCCCGGACGGTCGCCGATGAGTTTGGCGCTCACGCTCAGCGTGTTGACGTTCCAGCGCTTGTTTTCCTCGACCACGGCTTCGTCGATGGCCGTGAGGATCTTCTTTTCGGTCTCCAGCAGCGGTGCCATTTCGTCGGAGCGGATGTCGACCGCCATGCGCGCATCCGGCGCGATGGTGTTGACCGAGGTCCCGCCGCCCACGGTGCCGACGGTGAAGGTCGTCTTCGGGAAGCTCGGCGTGCGGATCTCGGCGATCTTCGCGATGGCGCGGCCCATGCCGTGGATGGCGCTGGGCACCTGGCCGAAGGCGCCGTAGCTGTGGCCGCCCGGGCCCTTGAAGCTCACTTCGTAGCGGTGGCTGCCGGTGCCCAGCATCAGCACCGTGCCGTCGGGCGCGGGCTCGAGGCCGACCATACCGTCGATGTCGAGGTTGTCCCGGAAGACGGCCTTGATGCCGCGCAGGTTGCCGAGCTCTTCCTCGCCGACGTTGCCGACGAACAGCAGGTCGCCCACGGTCTGGACCTTGTTGTCGTTGAGCACCTTGAGCCACGACAGCAGCACGGCGAGCCCGCGCGTGTCGTCGGAGATACCGGGCGCGTAGAGCTTGCCGTCGCGCTCCTTCACCTTCACGTCGGTGCCGGCGGGGAACACCGTGTCGAGGTGCGCGGAGATCAGCAGCTTCGGCCCGTTGCCCGTACCCTTGCGCAGGCCGACCACGTTGCCTTCGGCGTCGATCTTCGCGTCCGCCAGGCCGAGGGCCTTCATGCGCGCGAGAAAGGCTTCGGCGCGCTTCTGTTCCTTGAATGGCGGCGCCTCGATCTCGGTGAGCATCTTCAGGTCTTCGACCGAGCGCTCGTGGTCGGCCCTGACCGCGTCGAGCAGCTTCTGGATGGCGGGCGATGCCATCAACTGCGTGTAGGCCTTGTCGACTTCGGGGCGCACCTGCGTCGGCGTGGCCGCGACGGCGCCGGTCTGGGCATGCGCGAGGCCTGCGGCCGTGGAGGCCAGGGCGAGGACGAGCGGGGCGAGGCGAAGTGACATGGGGCGGGGCATGGTCGGGATGTCCTTGGGAGTGAAGCCGGGTTGGCGACGCCGGCGCGGCGTCGCCGACGATTCTTATGGCTGTGTTAGCCACGCGCTCTGGTTTAATCTTTGGCGTTGTCAGTTTTTCTAACGAGGCTCGCCATGCGCCGCCACATCCCCAGCACCCGCGCGCTGCTGATCTTCGACGCGGTGGCGCGCCACCATGGCGTGGGCAAGGCTGCGGAGGAGCTGTGTCTCACGCACAGCGCGGTGAGCCAGCAGCTGCGCCTGCTGGAGTCGCAGATCGGTGTGCGGCTGGTGCAGCGCACGGCGCGCGGCACCGAGCTGACCGAGGCCGGGCGGCGCTATCACGGCCAGGTTTCGGGCGACCTGCTGCGGCTGCAGAACCACACGCTCGAAGCCATGGCGCAGCGTGCCGACGGCCTGCGCCTGCTGGTGGGCGCGGTGCCGGTGCTGGCCGAGGGCTGGCTGACGCCGCGGCTGCCGGAGTTCATCGCCCGGCACCCGGGCTGCAGCCTGCACCTGCAGGTGTTCCCGACGCATCTCTACATGGAGGACATGCCCTTCGACGTGGGCGTGCAGTACGACGATGCGGTCTGGCCCGGCGCGAATGCGCTGCCGTTGATGGGCGAGTCCTGCGTTGCGGTGTGCTCGCCGAAAGCGAAGGGGCGCCCGGCGATGGCGCGCGGTGACTTCCGCTCGGTGCCGTTGCTGCAGCTGCGCACGCGCATGGGCGCGTGGGAGGAATGGTTCGGGCAGACGGCGCATGCGCGGCCGCCCGAGAACCTGGTGGCGGGGCATCGCTTCGATCTGTTCTCTTCGCTCGTTGCCGCAGTGCGTGCCGACCTGGGCGTGGGGCTGGTGCCCGAGTACTTCGTCGAGCGTGAACTGCGCTCCGGCGAACTGCTGCTGGCCTGCCCGCACAGGGCGCCGTCGAGCCGGGGCTACAGCGTGTTCGTGGCGCCGAGCCGCACGGACGATCCGCTGGTCGGCGCTTTCGTGGAATGGCTCTGCGCGGCGGCTGCCTAGGTGTGAAGCTCCAATAGGTTGTATCCGGTGTTCATCCGGATTGGGTTTGAGAGACTGGAAGTCGCCAAACACC
>NZ_JBGLYN010000116.1:0-9629 GCF_047304045.1 Variovorax sp. Varisp85 | reverse complement strand
CCGGGGCAGTCGACGTGTGCGTAGTGGCGGTTGGCCGTTTCGTACTCGACGTGCGCGGTGTTGATCGTGATGCCGCGGGCCTTTTCTTCGGGCGCAGCGTCGATCTGGTCGTAGGCCTTGGCTTCGCCGCCGAACTTGGCCGACAGCACCGTGGCGATCGCAGCCGTCAGCGTGGTCTTGCCATGGTCGACGTGACCGATCGTGCCCACGTTCACGTGCGGCTTGGTGCGGGTGAATTTACCTTTTGCCATTTTTCGACTCCGAAAAAAACGTTTTCAACGTATGCAGATGGGTTGCAAAGCTGCCGTTGCAACCCCCAAAAACTGGTGCCCTTTGCGGGAATCGGACCCGCGACCTCTCCCTTACCAAGGGAGTGCTCTACCACTGAGCCAAAAGGGCTTTATCTAACCAAATCGCATTCCTGCGCCGAACCGGATCTCTGGAGCGGGAGACGGGAATCGAACCCGCGTCATCAGCTTGGAAGGCTGGGGTTCTACCATTGAACTACTCCCGCATCAGGGGCACTTCAAGGCACCCAAAGCGCTAGATCCAATCGCTCCTAGAAACCAAATTCATCGCTGGTGGAGAGGGCTGGATTCGAACCAGCGTACTCGTAAGAGGGCAGATTTACAGTCTGCTGCCATTAACCACTCGGCCACCTCTCCGGCGAACCTCGAAATATAGCACGGTTTTGTGACTACACAGAAATCCCAGCATCAAGAAGATGCGGAAGAACTGCCCGAGGCATGAGCCCACGATTATCTCCGAAGTTCAACCCTCCGGCCGCTGCGCCTCCCGCCATGCGCGCGCTTCGCCGAAATGACCGCAGCCGATGAACGGCACGGGCGGGCGCAGCGCCGAAAGGGGCGACGGATGATTCGCCATCAGCACCTTATGGCGCCCAACATCGATCAACGCGCGCTTACTCTGCGCGTGCGAGCCCCACAGCATAAAAACAACAGGTTTGGTGCCAGCCGAAACATGGCGGATGACGGCATCCGTCAGCACTTCCCAGCCGCGGCCGGAATGGCTGGCGGGCTGCGCTTCTTCGACCGTCAGGCAGGTGTTGAGCAACAGCACGCCGTGCTTCGCCCACTTCACCAGGCTGCCGCCCGGGTTCGGAAACGGCGGCTGCGGCGCGCCGAGGTCGCGCTGAAGCTCCTTGAAGATGTTGCGCAGCGACGGCGGCAGCGCCACGCCGGGCGCCACGGAGAACGCCAGCCCCTCGGCCTGGCCGCGTCCGTGGTACGGGTCCTGGCCCAGGATCACCACGCGCACCTCGTCGGGCGGCGTGAGTTCCAGCGCCCGCAGCGGCTGCGGCGGAAAGATCACGGCGCCCGCATCGAGGCGTTCGCGCAGGAAACCCAGCAACTTCTGCCCGACGGCGCCACCGAAAAAGTCGTCGACCAGCGGCTGCCAGCCGGGCGCTACCGGCCAGTCGGCAGGATCGCTGCTCGACAGCTGATCGGGCCGATTCATTTGAACAACGCAGCGAGGGCCTCGCCGGGCTCCTTGGCGCGCATGAACGCCTCGCCGACCAGGAATGCATTGACGCCGGCCGCGCGCAGCGTAGCCACGTCTGAGCGCGTGGCGATACCCGATTCGGTGACGGGCAGGGTGTCCGCCGGCAGCCTGGGCAGCAGATCGATGGTCGCCTGGATCGACACCTCGAAGTTGCGCAGGTTGCGGTTGTTGACGCCGATCAGCGCGGTCTTCAGCTTGAGCGCGCGGTCGAGTTCGGCGGCGTCGTGCACTTCCACCAGCACCGCCATGCCCAGCCCGCGCGCGATGGCTTCGTAGTCCTTCATCTGCGCGTCGTCGAGGCACGCGGCGATCAGCAGGATCGCATCGGCACCCATTGCGCGCGATTCGTACACCTGGTACGCGTCGATGATGAAATCCTTGCGCAGCACCGGCAGGTCGCACGAGGCGCGGGCTTGCTTGAGGTAGTCCACGCCGCCCTGGAAGAACTGCTTGTCGGTCAGCACCGAAAGGCAGGCCGCACTGATCTCTCCATCGCCTTCGGCGTAGCTTTGCGCAATGTCGGCGGGAATGAAGTCCTCGCGCAGCACGCCCTTGCTCGGGCTGGCCTTCTTGACCTCGGCGATCACGGCGGCATGGCCGGCGGCGATCTTGGCGCGCAGCGCGGCTTCGAAATCGCGCGTCAGCACGCGGCTCTCGGCGTCGAAGCGAACGGCTTCGAGCGGCGCGCGCTTCAGGGACGCAGCCACTTCCTGGTGCTTGACGGCAACGATCTTGTCGAGGATGTCGGACATAGCTTTGGGGTTCCGTTTTCTTGAGGCTCAGACGGCCGCAGAGGCCTTGACCAGTTCGGCCAGCTTGGCCTTCGCCGCGCCCGACGCGATGGCAGCGCGCGAGCGCTCCACGCCCGCCGCCACCGAATCGACCACGTTCGCCGCATACAGCGCGGCGCCAGCATTCAGCAACACGATGTCGAGCGCGGGGCCGGCGTGATTGTCGAGCACGCCGAGCAGCATCGCCTTCGACTGTTCGGGCGTCTCCACGCGCAGTGCGCGGTTGCTCGACATCTGGAAGCCGAAGTCTTCCGGATGCAGTTCGTATTCGCGAATTTCGCCGTCCTTCAGTTCGCCCACCATGGTGGCCGCGCCAAGCGAAATTTCGTCCATGCCGTCGCGGCCGTAGACCACCATCGCATGCTCGGCGCCGAGCCGCTGCAGCGCACGCACCTGGATGCCCACGAGGTCGGGGTGGAACACGCCCATCAGGATGTTCGGCGCACCGGCCGGATTCGTCAGCGGCCCGAGGATGTTGAAGATCGTCTTGATGCCGAGCTCCTTGCGCACCGGCGCGACGTTCTTCATCGCGGGATGGTGGTTCGGCGCGAACATGAAGCCGATGCCCACCTGCTCGATCGAGCGTGCAATCTGCTCGGGCTTCAGGTTGATGTTCACGCCCAGCGACTCCAGCACGTCGGCGCTGCCCGACTTGCTCGACACGCTGCGCCCGCCATGCTTGCTCACCTTGGCACCCGCTGCGGCCGCGACGAACATCGAGCAGGTCGAGATATTGAAGGTGTGCGAACCGTCGCCGCCGGTGCCGACGATGTCCACGAGGTACGTCGTGTCCGTCACGGGCACCTTGGTCGACACCTCGCGCATCACCTGCGCGGCGGCGGTGATCTCGCCGATGGTTTCCTTCTTCACGCGCAGGCCGGTAATCAGCGCAGCCATCATCACGGGCGAGCACTCGCCGCTCATGATGAGACGCACGATGTGCAGCATCTCGTCGTGGAAGACTTCGCGGTGTTCGATGGTGCGCTGCAGCGCTTCCTGGGGGGTGATCATGGAAAGTCTCCTGGAAAGTGCGTCAGGAACCGACGCGAACGGCGGGCGCGTCGGTGAACGCGAGCTTGAGGCCGAAGCCGATGAAAAGCACGCCGGCGGCGCGGTCGAGCCAGTGCATGCCTTTCTGCACGGCGCTGCGATGCGCCATCCAGCTCGCGGCCATGGCCCATCCGACGTTGACGGGGATGGCGTTGAGATTGAACAGCACGCCCAGCAACACGAAGGCCAATGCCTTGCTGTCTGTGCCCGGCGCGATGAACTGCGGCACGAAGGCCAGGAAGAACAGCGCAACCTTCGGATTCAGCACGTTGGTCCAGAAGCCGCCAAGGAAGATCGCCTTGAGGCTGCGCGCCTCGCTCACGGCGGCCACGGCTTCCAGGTCGGCTGGCGGCTTCGCGCGCGACAGCAGCATGCGCACACCGAGGTACAGCAGGTACGCCGCGCCGATGTATTTGAGCACGGTGAAGGCCGTGGCGGATGTCGCCATCAGCGTGCCGACGCCGACCGCTGCGGCGAAGATGTGAACGAAGCAGCCTGCCGTGATGCCCAGCCCCGCCATGACGCCGGCGCGCACGCCCGAGCGCAGCGAGTTGGTCACGACGTAAAGCACGTCGGGGCCCGGCGTGAGGTTCAGCAGCCAGCCGGCGGCGATGAAGGCGAGCAGATGGGGAAGATCAGGCATCGCGTCCTCGCCGGGTTCAGGACTTGAAGAAGGCGCGGATCGCGGCCACGGCCCGGTCCACGCCGGCGGCATCGACATCGAGGTGCGTCACGAAGCGCAGGCTGTAGAGCCCGGTTGCAAGGATGCCCTGCTGGTTGAGGCTCGCGAGCAATTCCGAAGAACGCGCCTGCGCGGCGCCGGCAAGATCGACGAACACGATGTTCGTGTGCGGCGCCTCGACCTTCAGCCCTTCGATGCCTTCGAGCCCCTGCGCCAGGCGCTGCGCCAGTGCGTGGTCGTCGGAGAGACGGTCGACATGACGGTCGAGCGCATGCGAAGCCGCTGCCGCCAGAAGCCCCGCCTGCCGCATGCCGCCGCCCGCCATCTTGCGGATGCGGTGTGCCCGCGCGATGAACTCCCGCGAACCCACCAGGGCAGAACCGATCGGCGCGCCGAGCCCCTTGCTGAAGCACACCGACACGCTGTCGAAACATTGCGCGATGCGGCGGGCTTCCGCGCGGATGTCGCTTCGATTGTTCAATGCCGCCTGCGCGGTTGCCGCATTGAAGAGCCGCGCGCCGTCGAGGTGCCGCTGCAGCCCCCTGCTTCTCGCCAGATCAGTCGCCGCCTGAACGTACTCGAAAGGCAGCAGCTTGCCGCCCAGCGTGTTCTCCAGCGCCAGCAGCCGCGTGCGGGCGAAGTGCGCGTCGTCGGGCTTGATCGCCGCCTCGATCTGCGCGAGCGGCAGCGTGCCGTCGGGCGCGTGATCGAGCGGCTGCGGCTGCACGCTGCCGAACACCGCGGCGCCGCCGCCTTCCCAGCGGTAGCAGTGCGCCTGCTGGCCGACGATGTATTCGTCGCCGCGGCCGCAGTGCGACAGGATCGCACAGAGGTTGCTTTGCGTGCCCGTGGGCACGAACAGCGCGGCCTCGAAGCCCAGCAGCGCGGCGATCTTCTCCTGCAGCGCATTCACGCTCGGGTCGGCGCCGAAGACGTCGTCGCCGAGCGGCGCCGCCATCATGGCCTCGCGCATCGCCGGGGTGGGTTGCGTGACGGTGTCGCTGCGCAGGTCGACGAGGGAGGAGCGGTCTGTCATGGCGGGATCAATCGAGAAAGTTCTTGAGCATGGCGTGGCCGTGCTCGGTGAGGATCGATTCGGGATGGAACTGCACGCCTTCGATGCGCACGTCGTGCGCGAAGCCGGTGTGCCGCACGCCCATGATCTCGCCGTCGTCGGTCCATGCGGTGATGGCCAGCTCTTTCGGGCAGCTTTCGCGCTCGATGGAGAGCGAGTGGTAGCGGTTGACGGTGAACTTCGCGGGCAGCCCCGCGAACACGCCTTCCTGCGTGGTCGTGATCTCGCTGGTCTTGCCGTGCATCAGCTGCTGCGCGCGCACGATCTTGCCGCCGAAGGCCGCACCGATGGCCTGGTGGCCGAGGCACACGCCGAGGATCGGCAGCTTGCCCGCGAACTGCTTGATGGCCGGCACCGAAACGCCCGCTTCCGCCGGCGAACAAGGCCCTGGCGACACCACGAGGCGCGTGACGCCGGAAGCGATCAGCTCGCCGATCTGCGCCACCGTGATCTCGTCGTTGCGATGCACCTGCACATCCGCACCCAGCTCGCCGAGGTACTGGACGATGTTGTAGGTGAAGGAATCGTAGTTGTCGATCATCAGCAGTTTCATGGCTTGCTCACAATCCGGTGCACGCCCTTGACGACGGGGAACACGTTGAAGTTGATCAGAAGGCCCAGCTTGAGGCCCGAAAGACGCAGCGCGGCCAGCACCTGGGCGCGATGCAGGTCGGTCAGCACGTCGACTGCCCTGAGTTCGACGATGACCGACTGCTCGACCACGAAGCCCGCGCGGTACACCTCGCCGAGCGAGCGGCCCTTGTAGGTGGCGGACAGCGCCACGTCGCGCGTGAAGCCGATCTCGCGCTCGGCGAGTTCGATCGCCAGCGCGGCGGCGTAGGCGTCTTCGCTCAGGCCCGTGCCAAGCACGCGCTGCACCTCGACGGCGGCGCCGATGATCTCGTGCGAGAAGTCGTTCTGAATATCCGGTGCGGTGCTCATTCCAGGCCTTCCTCGACCAGTTCGGCGGCACGCAGGAGTGCGCGCGCCTTGGCTTCCGTTTCCCTCCACTCCAGCTCGGGCACCGAGTCGGCCACGACGCCGGCCGCGGCCTGCACGTGCAGCATCTGGTCCTTCACGATGCCGGTGCGGATGGCGATGGCGACATCCATGTCGCCCGCATAGCTGATGTAGCCGCAGGCGCCGCCGTACAGGCCGCGCTTGGTGGGCTCCAGCTGGTCGATGAGCTCCATCGCATGCACCTTGGGCGCGCCGGTCAGCGTGCCGGCCGGGAAGGTGGCCTTGAGCACGTCGATGGCGGTCATGCCGTCCTTCAGCGTGCCTTCGACGTTGCTCACGATGTGCATCACGTGGCTGTAGCGCTCCACCGCGAAGGCTTCCGTCACCTTCACGGTGCCGGTCTTGGCGATGCGGCCGATGTCGTTGCGCGCGAGGTCGATCAGCATCACGTGCTCGGCGCGCTCCTTCGGGTCGTTGATGAGTTCCACCTCGGCCGCCTTGTCGAGCTCGATCGATGCGCCGCGCGGGCGCGTGCCGGCCAGCGGGCGGATGGTGATCTTCTGCTCGCCTTCGCCCGTGTTCTCCTGGCGCACCAGGATCTCGGGCGACGCGCCCACCACGTGGAAGTCGCCGAGGTTGTAGTAATACATGTAGGGCGACGGGTTCAGCGAACGCAGCGCGCGGTACAGCGACAGCGGCGACTCGGTATAGCGCTTGCTGATGCGCTGGCCCACCTGCACCTGCATGAAGTCGCCGGCGGCGATCATTTCCTTGGCGCGCTCCACGGCTGCGAGGTAGTCGGCCTTGGCGAAGCTGCGCTCGGGCGGGTGCGGCTGCGTGGGCTTCACGATGGGTGCGCTCACCGAGTACTTGAGCTTTTCCTTCAGCTCGCGCAGGCGTCGCTTGCCCACGGCATAGGCCTCGGGCTGCTTCGGATCGGCATAGACGATGAGGTAGAGCTTGCCCGAGAGGTTGTCGATGACCGCCAGTTCCTCGCACTGCAGCAGCAGGATGTCGGGGCAGCCCAGCGTGTCGGGCGGACAGCTGTTCTCGAGCTTGCGCTCGATGTGGCGCACGGTGTCGTAGCCGAAGTAGCCGGCAAGGCCGCCGCAGAAGCGCGGCAGGCCGGGCCGCAGCGCGACCTTGAAACGCTTCTGGTAATCGGCCACGAAATCCAGCGGATTGCCCTTGGCGGTCTCGACGACCTGGCCGTCGGTCACCACCTCGGTGACGGCTTCGGCGCCGAAGCCGCTGGCGCGCAGCAGCGTGCGCGCCGGCAGGCCGATGAAGCTGTAGCGCCCGAAGCGCTCGCCGCCCACCACCGATTCGAGCAAGAAGCTGTGCTTGCCACCGCCCTGCGAGTGGGCCAGCTTGAGATAAAGGGACAGAGGCGTTTCGAGGTCGGCAAAGGCCTCGGCCATCAGCGGAATGCGGTTGTAGCCCTGGGCGCTGAGGCTCTTGAATTCAAGTTCGGTGATCACGGATCGTTCTCCAATTGCCGGCCGGCGCTGCTTTGGCCGTGGCAAGGTCATTCACGGATGGTCCGGCGTCGTCGTGTGTGTCGATCCGGAACCGCGGGCGCACGGCGTGCGCCGTGCAATCAAACAGTCAGCGAAGTATGGCGACGCCAGGGCCAGGCTCCCCGGCTGCCTTCACCTGTTTGAATGATGTGATGAACGAACATATGAGGGGCGGAGTTTAGCCCACGAAAACGCGCAGGCGTGCACCGGGAGCCGCCAACCTCGGTTTTGAGGGTTCCCCCGAGGGCGAAACGTAAAACGAAAAGATACATTCGCACGACCGTTCGCAAAAATCCAAGGAGTCCCCCGTTGACTGCTCTTTCGCTTCCGGGCGCGTTCTTCTCGCGCCTCCTCCTGGGCGCCTGTCTGGCCACCGCAGCCCTCGGCGCCTCAGCCGCGCAGGTCGACGTGGCCGGCGTCAAGCTCGAAGACCAGATGGATCTGCGCGGCACCCCCCTGGTGCTCAATGGCGCGGGCATTCGCTACAAGGCCATCTTCAAGGTCTACACGGCCGGCCTGTACATGGGCAAGAAGGCATCGACCACCGAAGAGGCACTGGCCGCGCCGGGCCCCAAGCGCGTGGCCATCACCATGCTGCGCGACATCGACGCGAACGAACTCGGCAAGCTCTTCACCAAGGGCGTGGAAGACAACTCGCCCAAGAGCGAGATGGTCAACCTCATTCCCGGCCTGTTGCGCATGGGCCAGATGTTCGCCGACCAGAAGCAGCTGAAGGCCGGCGACACTTTCACCATCGACTGGTTGCCCGGCACCGGCACGGTGATCACCGTGCGCGGCGTGGCGCAGCCCGATCCGATCAGGGAGCAGGCCTTCTTCAACGCGCTGCTGCGCATCTGGCTGGGGCCGAATCCGGCCGACTGGAAACTGAAGGACGCGCTGCTCGGCAAGCAATAGCCGGCCAACAAGCAGGCAGCGCCGCTATCGCATCGCGGCCGCCCCGAACTCGGCCAGCGAATCGACAAAGCCATCGGCATCAACGCCGCGCACCGGCTCGCCGTGGTTGTAGCCGTAGGTCACGAGCACCACGGGGCAACCCGCACCACGTGCGGCGCGCGCGTCGTTGCTCGAGTCGCCGATCATCAGCGTGCGCGCGGGCTGGGTGCCCAGTGCTTCGCAGGTCTTCAGCAGCGGCAGCGGATCGGGCTTCTTGCGCTCGAAGGCATCGCCGCCGAACACCAGATCGAAGAAGCCGTCGAGGCCCTTGCCGGCAAGCAGCGGCTTGGCGAACGACGTCGGCTTGTTGGTGAGGCAGGCCAGCCTGAGGCCTCGCGCGCGCAGCGCCTTCAACCCCTCGATCACACCGGCATACACCGCCGAATGCTGTCCGTTGATGGCAAGGTAGTGATGCTGATAGCGCTCCCACGCGCGATCGAACAGCGCACGCGCCTTCGCGCCAGCAGCGTCGGCGCCCGACGGCGCCATCACGTGCACGAGCGCGGAATGGATCAGGTGCTCCGAGCCCTTGCCCACCATCGCCTCGATGGCGGCAGGCGCCACATGCGGCAGCGAGAGATCGTCGAGCATGCGGTTCAGCGACGCGGCGAAGTCGCCGAGCGTGTCGACCATGGTGCCGTCGAGGTCGACGATGGCTGCGTCGAAGCGGGTGTGGTCGAAGCTAATAGAGTTCAAAACAAACAAATAGAGTTCAAAAAATTGCCTGGTACTCTACTGGCCATCAAAAAATAGAGTTCAAAAAAATCGTAAATGCCGGGTGAAAAGCGAAGGTGCACCCGCAGTAGCTGCAGTTCATCGAAGATGTGAGAGCCAAGCCTCGTGAGGCGCAGTTTTCGCCAAACGCATTCCTGATCGGACGATCAGATTTCGCACGTCGCCTGACTTGAGGAGAACACCAGGCTCCACATTTGGGATCGGCATGTTGTGCGAGCCAACCAAGCGCCGCACGAGAAATCGGGTACCTACGCGCCGTAGGCCGCCATGAAGACCCGTACAGCCTCGCGCAGAAGAGCCCTGTTTTCCCGGGAATCCGGCATCTCGAGCTTCAGCAG
>NZ_JBGLYN010000115.1:0-10801 GCF_047304045.1 Variovorax sp. Varisp85 | reverse complement strand
GGGGAGGGGGAAATACCCCGAAAAATCAGAACGCGGGGATCAGCGAACCCTTGAACTGCGTCTCGATGAAGTTCTTCACCTCCGGCGACTGGTAAGCCGCCACGAGGCGCCTGGCCCAGGGCTTGTCCTTGTCGGCGCGGCGCACCGCGATCAGGTTGGCGTACGGGCTCTTGGCGGCTTCCTTGATGACGGCGTCCTTGTTCAGCGACAGACCCGCCTTCTCGGCGTAGTCGTTGTTGATGGCGGCGATGGTCAGGTCGTCGAGCGAGCGCGGCAGCTGGGCTGCGTCGAGCGCCACCAGCTTCAGCTTTTTCGGGTTGGTCACCACGTCGAGCGGCGTGGCGGTGTTGTTCTTCACCGCCTCGGGCTTCAGCGTGATGAGGCCGGCCTGCTGCAACAGCAACAGCGCGCGATTGCCGTTCGACGGATCGTTCTGGATGCCGACTGTCGCGCCGTTGGGCAGCTGGTCGACGGCCTTGATCTTGTGCGAGTAGAAGCCCAGCGGTGCGGTGATGGTCAGGCCCACGGGCACGATGTCGAAGCCGCGCGCCTTGTTCTGGTTGTCCAGGAAGGGCTGGTGCTGGAAGGCGTTGGCGTCGAGGTCGCCCGAGGCCAGCGCTGCGTTGGGCAGCTGGTAGTCGTTGAAAACCACGACCTGGATGTTCAGGCCGTCCTTGGCGGCGACCTTCTTGACCACCTCGAAGATCTGCTCGCCGTTGCCGACGGAGACGCCGACCTTGAGCGTGTTCTTGTCCTGCGCGAAGGCGGTGTTGCCGGCAAGGAGGGCGGCGGCAAGCGTGGCCAGGACGAGGGAGCGGCGGCGAAAAGTGCTGTGCATGTTGTTGTGCGAAATCAAAAAAAGAAGGCGCGAATGTGGCATTGCGGACGCCGTTTGGAAACGAACCAATGCGCATATCCATATGGCGCCTATCGGGTCACACCTTTGTGCCCTTATGTGTTCAGAGGCATAAGCAAGCGCCGATTTGTTCGTTCCCTTTCGTTGCCTTTCTTTTCATACTCGACACCTTTTCGCGAACCTCCGCGACCTGCGCGCTGCGCGGGCCGCGCTTTTCTCCATGACCCAACCCACGCCTGACTCGGGCCGCGACATTCACGCGGCGCCAGTCATCCGTCTTCAATCGGTGCAGAAGTCCTTCGCCTTGCCCAACGGCGAGGTGTTCGACGCCGTGCAATCGCTGTCGCTCGACATCCAGCAGGGCGACGTGTTCGGCCTGATCGGCAAGAGCGGTGCCGGAAAATCGACACTGCTGCGTCTCATCAACCTGCTGGAGCGGCCCGATGCGGGCAAGGTGCTCGTCGGCGGGCGCGACCTCACCACGCTCTCGCGCCGCGAGCTGCGCGACACGCGCCAGAACATCGGCATGATCTTCCAGCAGTTCAACCTGCTGCAGAACGCCACGGTGTTCGACAACGTGGCCTTCCCGCTGAAGATTCACGGCCGCCACTCGAAGGCCGAGATCGATGCCCGTGTGCGCGAGTGCCTGGCGCTTGTGGGCCTGGCCGAGAAGATCGACACCTACCCGGCCCAGCTCTCGGGCGGGCAGAAGCAGCGCGTGGCGATTGCCCGCGCGCTGGCGCCGCGCCCGCAGGTGCTGCTGTGCGACGAGCCCACCTCTGCGCTCGACTCGGAAACCACGCGCTCGCTGCTGGAGACGCTGCGCGACATCAACCAGAAGATCGGCGTGACCATCGTGATCGTCACGCACGAGCTGTCGGTGGTCGAGGTGCTGTGCCGCAACGTGGCCATCCTCGAGAAGGGCCGGCTCGTGGAGCAGTTCGCGATCGATGCACCGAGCGAGGAGCGCAAGACCGCGCTGGGCCGCGAGATCGACGAATTGGTGCGTCGCCGCGAACGCGAGGCGCGCCTGCCGGTCGTGCCGCGTCCGGCTTCGGTGCAGCGCAACGCGCTGGAGGCGGCCTATGTTTGAGAACATCGCCCCCATCCTCCCGGAGCTGTGGGTCGCCACCGGCCAGACTTTCATGATGCTGGCCATCGGCCTCTCGGCCGCGGTGCTCATCGGCGGGCCGCTGGGCATCCTGCTGTTCCTGCTGGGCCCCGGCCAGTCGCTGGAGAACAAGCCCGCGTTCCTGGTGCTCAACTGGCTGGTGAACACGGTGCGTTCGTTCCCTTTCATCATCCTGCTGGTGGCCTTGGTGCCGTTCACGCGGGTGATTGCGGGCACGTCGATCGGGCCGCTTGCGGCTGCGGTGCCGCTGTCGTTCGCGGCCATTCCGTACCTGGCGCGGCTGGTCGACCAGTGCCTGCGCGAAGTGCCGCGCGGCGTGATCGAGGCGGCGCATGCCATGGGCGCGACCGAGCTGCAGATCGTATGGCGCGTGCTGCTGGTCGAGGCACGTTCGGGCCTGGTGCTGGCGCTGACGGTGCTGGCCGTGAGCTTCCTCTCGTACTCGGCGGTGGCCGGTGTGGTGGGCGGTGGCGGCATCGGCGACCTGGCCATCCGCTATGGCTACTACCGTTTCCAGACCGACGTGATGGTGCTCACCGTGGCGCTGCTCGTGGTGTTCGTACAGATCCTGCAATTCGTGGGCAACACCACGGCGAGCAGGCTGGACAAGCGTTGATTCTTTTTTTCTCAGCTTTCCCTATCCCATGAAAACCGCATTCCTGCGCCGTTCCGTTCTCGCCCTGTCCCTGGCTGCCGTCTCGCTCGGCGGGCTCTCGCTGCAGGCCCACGCGCAAGACCCCGCCAAGAAGAACCTCGTGATCGGCGGCACCGCCGGCTCCAACGCCGACCAGCTCAAGGCCGGCATCGTGCCCATCCTCGAGAAGATGGGCTACAAGGTGAAGCTGGTCGAGTTCAACGACTACGTGCAGCCCAACCTCGCACTGGCCCAGGGCTCGCTCGACGCCAATTTCTTCCAGCATCAGGTCTACCTGAAGAAGTTCGCGGCCGACCAGAAGCTCGACCTGGCCGAACTGGTGCAGGGTCCGATCGCCCCGATGGGCGTGTATTCGACCAAGCGCAAGACGCTGGCCGACGTGAAGGAGGGCGACCGCGTGACGCTGCCGAACGACCCGAGCAACCTGGCCCGAGCGCTGGTGCTGCTGGAGCAGAACAAGCTGATCACGCTCAAGCCCGGCATCGACGTGTTGCGCTCGACGGAAAAGGACGTGGCCGAGAACCCGAAAAAGCTGAAGTTCATTCCGCTCGAAGCCGCGCAACTGCCGCGTTCGCTGGGCGACACTGAGTACGCCATCGTCAACGGCAATTTCGCGATCTCGTCGGGCCTGAAGCTCACCGAAGCCGTGGTGCTGGAGAAAACGCCGGACTACTATCTGAATGTGGTAGCCGTGAAGACCGCCGACAAGAACACGCAGTGGGCCAAGGACATCGCCGAGGCCTACCGGTCGAAGGAGTTCAAGGCGGTGGTCGACAGCAAGTTCCAGGGCTACGCCAAGCCCAGCTTCCTGCAGTAACTTCGCAGACAACAAAGGACGCCCCATGCCAGTGCTCGCCGTATTCGATGCCCAAGGAAGCTGGCGCGACACGCATGTGTGCGACGGCTGGATCACCGAGCACCTGGCCGGGCAGGGCGTGAGTTGGGGGCGTGGCAAGAAGAAGGGGCAGCGCGTGCTGGATAGCGCCGGGCTGTTTTATGTGCCGACCGCCGACGGTTACCTGGGGCTGCTTGTCGAGGCCGGCGAATGGGTGTCGGTGCCGGACGGCAAGCCGCACTTCTTCGATGCGGGCGAGGTTGAGTCTTTCGACGCCTTGCCTGCTTCGTTGCCGCTCTTCGAGGCTTTCGTCGAAGAAGTTCTCTCGCTGACGGGCAACGACGCTGACGAAGAGTAGAGGCGGCGGCGCGGGTGTGGTGCGCTCTTGTTCAGGGCGCGTGCACAGGCCGCCGGGTACTGCCCACCGCGAATGTCCCCCCGGCCTTCCGCCGCCTCCTTTCTTTATTTCGCTGCGGGGAGCGCCCGACGCCCTGTGCACCTGGGCACGCTGCCGGTGCTTGCCGATCAACGGAGGCTCTGAACGATCACGTCGATTGTCGCGGCGCAGATGGACAGCCTCGACAGCGAGCCGAGCCGCGGCTGAACAAGAGGCGGGCTCAGGCCGCCAGGAACGCTTCGATCATCCGCGCCACGCGCTGCGGCTGGTCGTGGTGCAGCATGTGGCCCGCGTCTTCGAGGCGCTCGATGCGGCTGTTGCCGACCGACTTCAGCCGTTCATGGAATTCGTCGAGCGTGAAGCGGTTCTTCCACCAGCCCTGCAGGCTGTCGTCTGCGGCCTCGACCATCAGCAGCGGTGCGGTGATGCGCGCATACAGCGCAAGCGTTTCGTCGACCCGGAAGATGTGGGCGTTGACGATCTTGTGCGCCGCCTCGCCGAGGATCTGCCAGCGCTCACCGCCATCGGGCTGCGCGTGGTGGGCCGCCCAGTGGCTGGCGAGCCACTGGGCCTTGTCGGGCGTGAGGCGCGGGTTGGTCTTCATGAGGCGGCGCGCGACGCCGTCCACGGCCGAGTAGCTGGCCAGCGCCATCTCGCCGCGGTGCAGGCGCTTGAGTTCGTCGATCCACTGGCCGTAGCGCGCGGGCGCTTCCTCGGGCTTGCGCGCGGGCATGCCGAAGCCTTCGAGGTTGACGAGGCGGCGGATGCGCTGGGGCCGCACGCCGGCGTAGTGCATGGCGACGTTGCCGCCCATGCTGTGGCCGACGAGATCGACTTGCCGTGCGTTGTCGCCCTCGCCGGCGTAGTGGTCGAGCAGCCATTCGAGGTCGGCCAGGTAGTCGGCGAGCCAGTAGTTGTCGACGCCGCCACCGTCCGTGAGGCCGAAGCCGCGCCAGTCGGGAGCGATGATGAAGCGCTCCTGCTCCATTGCATCGACCACGAACTGCCACGACGCCGCCACGTCCATCCAGCCGTGCACCAGCACCAGCGGCGGTCGCGCATCGGAGGGCTGGCCCCAGAGGCGCACGTGGTAGCTGAGGTTGCGCACGGGCACGAATTCGCTGCGGGAGGGGCGGAGGACTTGGTACATGGGCGCCGATGATAAAGAGGCCTTTGTGCTGACGCAGTCCGGCGCACGACAGCCGGCCGCCACGGAATGCCCGGGTTTTGGTGCAACGGCCAGCGGGTTGCGGGTCGGGGCGGTAGCATCCCGCGCATGAAAAAGATCCAACTTGGTCAAAGCGACCTGCACGTCACTCCGATCTGCCTCGGCACGATGACCTTCGGCGAACAGGTCGACGAGCCCACCTCCCACGCCATCCTGAGTCGCTCGCTCGAGCGCGGCGTCGACTTCATCGACACCGCCGAGATGTACTCGGTGCCCGCGCGCAAGGAAACCTACAGCGTCACCGAAACCATCATCGGCAACTGGTTCGCCGTCAACCCCGGCGCGCGCCAGAAGCTGGTGGTCGCGACCAAGGTGGCCGGCCCGTCGCGCGGCATGCCCTGGGTGCGCGAAGGCAATGGCATGACGGCGGCCGACATCGAGGCCTCGTGCAACGCCAGCCTGAAGCGGCTGAAGACCGATGTCATCGATCTCTACCAGATCCACTGGCCGGAACGCCACGTGCCGATGTTCGGCAACATCTACTACGACCCGGTGAAGGAAACATCGCAGACTCCGATCCAGGAGCAGCTCGAAGCGATGGGCAGGCTGGTGAAGGCGGGCAAGGTGCGCGCCATCGGCCTGTCGAACGAAACGCCCTACGGCGTGCACGAGTTCGTGCGGCTGGCCGAGCAGCACGGGCTGCCGCGCGTGGCGACGGTGCAGAACGTGTACAGCCTCATCAGCCGAGGGCATGAGAACGCGCTGGACGAGACGATGCACCGGCTGGGCGTGTCGCTGCTGGCGTATTCGCCGCTCGCCTTCGGCCTGTTGACGGGCAAGTACGACCGGAGCGGCATCGAGGGGCCCGATGCGCCCAAGGGCGCGCGGATCTCGAGCTATGAATCGGTGCGCAAGCAGCGCTGGGGCCGTCCCGATTCGCTGCGTGCGGCCAGGCGCTACAACCAGCTGGCACGCGACAACGGCCTGACGCCGACCCGACTGGCGCTGGCCTTCTGCTACACGAAGTGGCAGGTGGCGAGCACGATCATTGGCGTGACCTCGTTGGCGCAGCTGGAAGAAGACCTGGACGCGTACAGCACCACGCTGTCGCCCGAGATCCTGGCGGAGATCGACAAGATCCGCTGGGAAATCCGCGACCCGGCGGCGTGAGCAAGAAGACCCACGTGTCCGAAACGCCCGCAACGCAGTTGTTGCGGACGCACAAGGTCGCGTTCACGGAGCATCCCTACGAGTACGTCGAGCACGGCGGTGCGCAGCGCGGCGCCGAGATGCTCGGGCTCGACCCGTTCACCGTCATCAAGACGCTGGTGATGCAGGACCAGGACGCCCGGCCGCTGATCGTACTGATGCACGGCAACCGCACGGTGTCGACCAAGAACCTCGCGCGGCAGATCGGCGCCAAGTCGGTCGAGCCCTGCAAGCCCGAGGTGGCGCAGCGGCACAGCGGCTACATGGTGGGCGGCACGTCGCCGTTCGGCACGCGGCGCGAGATGCCGGTGTACGTGGAGGCCACCGTTCTCGAACTGCCGAAGATCGTGCTCAACGGCGGGCGCCGGGGCTACCTGATCGGCATCGATCCGCAGGTGTGCGTGGCGCTGCTGGGCGCGAAGCCCGTGCAGTGTGCGCTGGCAGAATAGCCGGCGGCGGTCGTCGCCGGATAGAACAACAACCATCTCCGCGGAGCGCCGCCTTGAGTTTCAACTTGCCTTCCCTCATCGCCATCGTGGCGTCGTACCTGATCGGCTCGCTGTCCTTCGCGGTCATCGTGAGCAAGGCGCTCGGCATGGCCGATCCGCGCAGCTATGGCAGCAAAAACCCCGGCGCCACCAACGTGCTGCGCTCGGGCAACAAAGGCGCGGCGTTGGCCACTCTGCTGCTCGATGCGCTCAAGGGTTGGGTGCCGGTGTTCTTCATCCACCGGTTCGGCGCGCAATGGGGGTTGGGGGAGGATGTCGCCGCCCTGGCCGGCCTGGCTGCGTTCCTCGGCCACCTTTACCCGGTGTTCTTCGGCTTCCAGGGCGGCAAGGGCGTGGCCACCGCGGCGGGCGTGCTGGTGGGCATCGCGCCCTGGCTGGGGCTGGCGACCGGCGCCACGTGGCTGATCGTCGCGGTCTTCTTTCGTTACTCGTCGCTGTCGTCGCTGGCGGCCGCCTTCTTTGCACCGGCTTACTATCTGATTGGCGGCGGCATTGCGTGGCCACTCGACCGCACGGTGCTGGTCGCGATCATCGTCATGAGTCTGCTGCTGATCTGGCGGCACCGCGAAAACATCCGCCGGCTCGCGGCCGGCACGGAGTCGAAACTCGGCTCGAAGAAAAAGGCTTGAAAACACCATGGCTTCCATCACCCGCTTCCACGTCGGCCCCCGCCTTTCCGAGACGGCCGTGCACAACGGCACCGTCTACCTCGCGGGCCAGGTGCCCGACGACACCACTCAGGACATCCGCGGCCAGACCACGCAGGTGCTGGCCATGGTCGAGCGCCTGCTGGCCGAGGCCGGCAGCGACAAGTCGCGCATCCTCATGACGCAGATCTTCCTGGCGGACATCACCGACATCACTGCCATGAACGAGGTGTGGGACGCGTGGATTCCGGCCGGCAATACGCCGCCGCGCGCGACCGTGCAGGCCAAGATGGCCAATGCGGCCTACAAGATCGAGATCGTCGTAACGGCCGCGCAGGCCTGACACCGGGGCTTCAATAGCGTTTTTCGAGGATCATCTGGTCCGCGTCGCGCCGCATCGAGAAGCGATTGATGAAGCTGTTGCCCAGCAGCACGAAAGGCATGGCCTGCGGTGAGACGATGGCGTCGATGTCGTAGACCTCGACGTCGCCCACGCGCACCGATTGCAGGCGCAGCCGGTAGCCTTGCGCCTGCCCGTTGGCGGTGTTCATCACGACGCGCTGGCCCTTGCTGTAGTCGAGCCCGATGCGCAGGGCATCGTCGGCCGACAGTGCGATCGACGTGGCGCCCGTGTCGAGCATGAAAGTGACGGGCCGGCCGTTGATGGCGCCCTGTGTCATGAAATGCCCGCGGCTGTCTGCAGACAGCACGACGCGGCTGCCCCCGCCGCCCGTTCCACCCCCGCCACCGATGCTGACCGGCGTGTCCATGCGCAGGTTGACGCGCTTGCCATCGAGTTCGACCACGGCCTGCTCGGCCTGCAGCGACACCAGTTTCACGCCCTGGTAGCTCTCGCCAACCGCGATGGTCTTGGGCGGGTTGCCGTTCACGATCAGGATGGCGCGGCTGCCGATGCTGCCGGTCAGGGTCACCGAGCCGGCGGCGTGCGCCACGGCAGCGGCAGCCAGCAGCTGCGCTGCGACGATGAGCGCTTTCATGCGGCCGGGCTCAGTCGCGGAAATTGTTGAACGTGAGCGGCATGTCCGGCACGTCCTTCTTGATGAGCGCCATGGCGGCCTGGAGATCGTCGCGCTTGGCGCCGGTGATGCGCACCGCGTCGCCCTGGATCGCGGCCTGCACCTTGAGCTTGCTGTCCTTGACGATGCGGGTGATCTTCTTGGCCTGCTCGCTCTCGATGCCGCTCTTGATCTTGATGACCTGCTTGACCTTGTCGCCGCCCATCTTCTGGACGTCGCCCTTGTCGAGGAAGCGCACGTCGACGCTGCGCTTGGTGAGCTTGCTGCGCAGGATGTCTTCCACCTGCACGAGCTGGAACTCGGCGTCGCCGATCATGGTGATTTCCTTGTCCTTGAGTTCGACGGCAGCGGCCGTGCCCTTGAAATCGAAGCGCGTTGCGATCTCCTTGGCGGTGTTCTCGACCGCGTTCTTCACTTCGGGCAGGTTGGGCTCGCAGACGGTATCGAAGGACGGCATGGACTCTCTCCTGAATTCACTTGGGCTGGATGCGACAATTCTCCCATGATCGTGGAGTCCAACGTCCCGCTGCAGCCCTACAACAGCTTCGGCATCGTCGCGCGTGCGCTGCATCTTGTGCGCATCGCCAGCGAAGCCGACCTGGTCGCGCTGCACGCCGACGCGGCATGGCGCGATGCGCCCCGTTTCGTGCTGGGCGGCGGCAGCAACATCGTGCTCACGGGCGACGTCAAGCCGCTGGTGCTGAAGATCGAGATCAAGGGCCTGCGGCTGGTGGAAGAAACCCCGCGCGCCTGGATCGTCGAGGCCGGTGCCGGCGAGAACTGGCACGACGCCGTCGAATGGATGGTGCGCAGCGGCTACCCGGGGCTCGAAAACCTGGCGCTGATTCCGGGCACGGTGGGCGGCTCGCCGGTGCAGAACATCGGCGCCTACGGTGTCGAACTGCAGGACCGCTTCGAGTCGCTCGACGCCTACGACCTGGAAACCGGCCGCAGCTTCACGCTCGATGCCGCGCAGTGCGCCTTCGGCTACCGCGATTCGGTGTTCAAGCACGTGCGCAGCGGCCCGAACGACTTCGGGCTGGCGGGCCGGGCGGTGATCACCCGGGTGCGATTCCGTTTGCCCAAGCCGTGGAAGGCCGTAGTCGGCTACCTCGACCTGGAGCGCAAGATGGAAGAAACCGGCAACTTCACGCCGGACGCCCAGGACATCTTCGACTGGATCTGCGCCATCCGCCGCGCCAAGCTGCCCGACTGGCGCGTGCTGGGCAACGCCGGCAGCTTCTTCAAGAACCCGACGGTCACACCCGAGCAGTGCGCTGACATCATTGCGCGTGACCCGAAGATCGTGCACTACCCGATGGCCGACGGCAGCATCAAGCTTGCGGCCGGCTGGCTCATCGACGCCTGCGGCTGGAAAGGCAAGTCGGTGGGCAATGCCGGCGTGTACGAGCGGCAGGCGCTGGTGCTGGTCAACCGCGGCGGCACCGCCAACCCGGTGACGGGCGGCGAGGTGATGACCCTGGCCAAGGCCATTCAGACCAGCGTGTACGAGCGCTTCGGCATCCGGCTGGAGCCGGAACCGGTGGTGGTCTGACGGCATGGATCTCGACTTCCTGCACCTGAACTTCCGCCGCCGCATCGGTGCCCTCGTGTGGGCCCGGCGGGCGGTGCCGCTCGTCGCGCTGGCCGCCGTGTTCCTGGGTTCGCGCCGCTGGGGTTCGGTGGTGGCCGTGATCGTGGTGGCGCTGCTGTTCTCGGCGGTGCTCAAGTTCCTCGAAACCAGCCTGCGCCGCCAGTTCATCCGCGAGGCCCGGCTGCCGCCGTTTCTCATCGGCAAGCTGCGCGAGGCGCATCCGCAACTGAGCCGGCGCGACGCCGAGCTGGTGCTGCGCGGCCTGCGCCAATTCTTCATGTCGCACCTGCGCAGCGACCGCAAGTTCGTCGCCATGCCTTCGAAGGTGGTCGACACGGCGTGGCACGAGTTCATCCTGCACACGCAGGGCTACCAGAGCTGGTGCAAGGCGGCCTTCGGCGCCATGCTGCACCACAGCCCGGCCGAGGTGCTGGGCAAGGACGCGCGGCGCAACGACGGCCTGCGCCGCACCTGGTACTGGGCCTGCAAGGAGGAGAGCATCGATCCGCGCAAGCCGGCGCGGCTGCCGCTGCTGTTTGCGCTGGACATCAAGTTCGCCATTGCGGGCGGCTTCCACTACGTGCCCGATTGCCGGGCGGTCGAGCGGCATATCGGCTCCGATGCCCAGTGCGGTACCAGCTTCGGCGAATCGTCATCGTCGGATGGCGGCAGTGCGGGCGATGCGGGCGGGTTCGGCGGCAGCGAATCGAGCAGCAGTGGCGGGGATGGCGGCTCCGGCGATGGCGGGGGCTCGTCCGACGG
>NZ_JBGLYN010000114.1:0-10901 GCF_047304045.1 Variovorax sp. Varisp85 | reverse complement strand
TACTCCGGGCGGCGGCCGCGGCCACGACCGCTGAAGAGGCCGGCAGCTAGTTTCCGCCGGTCTTGGGGCTGCACTCGCCGGGGGCTACCCGGTCTTTCCCTATCAGCGCCACGAAGCGCTGGGCTCCCAGCCCAAGTGGGCGCTCACGTGACCATACGACGTCCACCCACAGGTCCAGCCCGTTGCTGAGGTTCTCGAACGGAATCTCGACCAGCGCCCCGGCCGCCACGTGCGGCCGCGCGAAATTGCGTGGCAGCCAGCCCCAGCCCAGCCCGGCGGTGATCAGGCTCAGCGCGGCCAGCGCGTTGTCGGTGCGCCAGACGTGGCGCGCGAACACGAAGCGCGGATCGCTGTTGGCGAGGTCGCGGCCGGCCACGACGATCTGCCGGGTGTTCGTCAGGTGCTCCTCACGCAGCCGGCCGCCCGGCGCCGCGAGCAGCACCGGGTGGTCGGGCGCCATCACAGCCACCATCAGGTCGCTGCCGACTTCCTGGAAGCCTTCGCGGCCGTCGAGGCTCGGGCGCTCGAACACCAGCGCCAGCTGCGCGCGACCGCTGTGCAGCAGCGCCAATGCATCCGCTTGCGGGGCCGCCAGCACCTCCACCTGCAGCAGCGGGTGTTCGCGTGCCAGTTCGGCCAGCGGGCCGCTCCAGGGCGCGGCCAGCAGTTCGGGCGCGATGGCCAGCGTGAGCCGGTCTTCCAGCCCCTGGGTCAGCGCCAGCGCCTGCACCTGGAGCTGCCCGAGTTGTGCCGCCAGCAGCCGCGCCTGAGGCTCCAGCGAACGTGCCGCGGCCGTGGGCTGGGGCTCGCGGCCGCTGCGGTCGAACAGCGGCAGGGCGAGTTCGGCCTCGAGGTTGGCGATGGCCATGCTGACCGCCGATGGCACCTTGCGCAGCGCCCGCGCCGCGGCAGAGAAAGAACCGTGGTCGATCACGGCCAGGAAGACTTCGATGTTGTCGCTGGAGAAGGCCATGGCGCCAGATCTTTCAATAAAACTGAAACAAGTTAACTTTTTATATCAGCGGGTGACACATAAAGTCCAGACATCGCAGCCACGAACCAGGAGAAAAGCGTCATGCAGGGCATTCAGCGTCGCATCGTCTACATCACCCTTTACGAAGGCATCGCCATCGTCGCCGCCAGCGCCGGGCTGGCCTTGATGACGGACGCCGGCCTGGGCCATTCCGGCGTGCTGGCGGTGGCCGCCTCGGTCATCGCGGTGATCTGGAACCTGGTCTTCAACGCGCTCTTCGAGCGCTGGGAGTCGCGCCAGGCCGTGCGCGGGCGCAGCGTGCGCCGCCGCGTCGCCCATGCCATCGGCTTCGAGGGCGGGCTGATCGCCTTCCTGGTGCCGATGTTCGCCTGGGGCCTGGGCGTGTCGCTCTGGCAGGCGCTGGTGATGGACCTGGGGCTGGTGGTGTTTTTCCTGGTCTACACCTTCGTCTTCAACTGGGCTTTCGATCGCGTGTTCGGCCTGCCGGCTTCGGCCATGGGCGAGGCGCAACCCGCCTGAGCCGGCGGGCGGGAGCGGAAACGGGGGCTTTTACCTTGGCCGGTTGAATCGACCTAAAATGCACCACTTCCCAAGGAGCGTTGCAGCGGCGGGCCTCGCAGGCCGGCCGTCAGGCTTGGGGCGACAACGACGCTCGCCTGTCCGACTCTTCCGCAGGTGAGGCCATGTCCCAGATTCCCGCTCCAGCTACCCCCGATTCCGCCCCCGTTGTTCCCCCGCCCATGAAGCTGTCCGGCCTCGAACCGGTCGCCATCGGCGCGGGCACGCTGTTCGTCAACATCGGCGAGCGCACCAACGTCACCGGCTCCAAGGCCTTCGCGCGGATGATCCTGAACGGCCAGTTCGAAGAAGCCCTGGCCGTGGCGCGCCAGCAGGTCGAGAACGGCGCGCAGGTGATCGACATCAACATGGACGAGGCCATGCTCGACAGCAAGGCGGCGATGGTGCGCTTCCTCAACCTCATCGCCAGCGAGCCCGACATCGCGCGCGTGCCGGTGATGGTCGACAGCTCGAAGTGGGAGGTCATCGAGGCCGGCCTGCGCTGCATCCAGGGCAAGGGCATCGTCAACTCCATCTCCATGAAGGAGGGGGTCGACAAGTTCAAGCACGAGGCCAAGCTCGTGAAGCGCTACGGCGCCGCCGCCGTGGTCATGGCCTTCGACGAGAAGGGCCAGGCCGACACCTACGAACGCAAGATCGAGATCTGCGAGCGCGCCTACCGCATCCTGGTGGACGAGGTGGGCTTCCCGCCCGAGGACATCATCTTCGACCCCAACATCTTCGCGATTGCCACCGGCATCGAGGAGCACGACAACTACGCGGTCGACTTCATCGAGGCCGTGCGCTGGATCAAGCAGAACCTGCCGGGCGCCAAGGTCTCGGGCGGCGTGAGCAACGTGAGCTTCAGCTTCCGCGGCAACGACCCGGTGCGCGAGGCGATCCACACCGTGTTCCTGTACCACGCCATCCAGGCGGGCATGGACATGGGCATCGTCAACGCCGGCATGGTGGGCGTGTACGACGACCTCGAACCCGAGCTGCGCGAGCGCGTCGAGGACGTGGTGCTGAACCGCCGTCCCGACGCTGGCGAGCGCCTCGTCGAGGTGGCCGAGACCGCCAAGAGCGGCGCGAAAGACGACAGCAAGAAGCTCGAATGGCGCGGCACGCCGGAGAACCCGGTGCCGGTCAACCAGCGCCTGTCGCACGCCATGGTGCACGGCATCACCGACTTCATCGTCGAAGACACCGAGGAGGCCTATCAGGCCATTCTGGCCAAGGGCGGCCGCCCGCTGCACGTGATCGAAGGGCCGCTGATGGACGGCATGAACATCGTGGGCGACCTGTTCGGCCAGGGCAAGATGTTCCTGCCGCAGGTGGTGAAGTCCGCCCGCGTCATGAAGTCGGCCGTGGCCCACCTCATTCCCTACATCGAGGAAGAAAAGCGCCAGGACGAGGCCGCGGGCCGCGACGTGCGCACCAAGGGCAAGATCATCATCGCCACCGTGAAGGGCGACGTGCACGACATCGGCAAGAACATCGTGACCGTCGTGCTCCAGTGCAACAACTTCGAAGTGGTGAACATGGGCGTGATGGTCCCGTGCCACGAAATTCTTGCGAAGGCGAAGGTCGAGGGTGCGGACATCGTGGGCCTGTCGGGCCTGATCACGCCGAGCCTCGAAGAGATGCAGTACGTGGCCGGCGAGATGCAGAAGGACGACCACTTCCGCATCAAGAAGATTCCGCTTCTGATCGGCGGCGCCACCACCAGCCGCGTGCACACGGCCGTGAAGATCGCGCCGCACTACGAAGGCCCCGTGGTCTACGTGCCCGACGCCTCGCGCAGCGTGAGCGTGGCGCAGTCGCTCCTGAGCGATCAGGCCACCGCCTACATCGACGAGATCAACGCCGATTACGACAAGGTGCGCCAGCAACACGCCAACAAGAAGCAGGTGCCCATGTGGCCGCTCGCGAAGGCGCGCGCCAACAAGACGCCCGTCGATTTCGCGAACTACCTGCCGCCGGTGCCCAAGTTCATCGGCCGGCGCGTGTTCAAGAACTTCGACCTCACCGAGCTGGCCAAGTACATCGACTGGGGCCCGTTCTTCCAGACCTGGGACCTGGCCGGCCCGTTCCCCGCCATCCTGAAGGACGAGATCGTCGGCACCGAGGCCGTGCGCGTGTACGCCGACGGCCAGCGCATGCTCAAGCGCCTGATCGAAGGCCGCTGGCTCAGCGCCAGCGGCGTGGTCGGTTTCTGGCCCGCCAACACGGTGAACGACGACGACATCGAGCTCTACACCGACGAGACGCGCAGCGAAGTCGCGCTCACCTGGTACGGCATGCGCCAGCAGACCGAGAAGCAGGTGATCGACGGCGTGATGCGCCCGAGCCGCTGCCTCGCCGACTTCGTGGCGCCGAAGGACAGCGGCGTGAAGGACTACGTCGGCATGTTCGCCGTCACGGCCGGCCTGGGCGTCGAGAAAAAAGAGAAGTACTTCGTCGATGATCTCGACGACTACTCCGCCATCATGCTCAAGGCTTTGGCCGACCGATTGGCCGAGGCCTTCGCCGAGTCGCTGCACCACCGGGTGCGCACCGACCTCTGGGGCTACGCGAGCGACGAGAGCCTGAGCAACGACGACATGATCGCGGAGAAATACCGCGGCATCCGCCCCGCGCCCGGCTACCCGGCCTGCCCGGACCACAGCGTGAAGGGCCCGATGTTCGACCTTCTGGGTTGCGCGGACATTGGCATGACCCTGACGGAAAGCCTCGCTATGATGCCCGCCGCCAGCGTGAGTGGTTTCTACCTGAGTCACCCCGATTCGACGTACTTCAACGTCGGCAAGATCGGTCACGACCAGCTGCAGGACCAGGCCGCGCGGCGCAAGGAGAGCGAGTCCTATCTCGAGCGTCTGCTGGCGCCCAATCTTTGAACCTGCCGGCCGGCGCGGCCGCCCGGCGCCGGGAGTTGTTATTCAGAAGCTGATGTTTGCAGCCGCGCATTACGCGGCCTTGTCGATCTTCGTGATCGGCTGCTGGGGCTTCGGCCGCGCGCTGCTGGGCCGCCTAGCCCCGCCGCCGCGCCGCGATGCGGGGCTCGAAGCGGCCATGGCCGTCGCACTCGGGGTCGGCCTGTACATCTGTGCCTTCCAGGCGCTGGCCATCTTCGGTGCTTTCAAGGCCGGCGCGACCGTGGCGCTCGTGGTGGCAGGCGTGGTGGCCGCCGCGCTCCAGCTTCCGTCGTGGCTGCGCGAGCGGCGCGCCTTGCGCGCGAACGAACCCGCCGCGCCGTGGACCTATGTCGAGCGCATCGCGCTGATTGCGCTGGCCCTGGTCGCGCTGCCCGCGCTGGTGGCGCCGCTCGTGCCGCCGATTGCCTTCGACGAACTGATGTACCACCTGCCGTACGCGCGCCAGGTCGCACAGCAGGGCTCGCTGGGCATCCACGACTGGCTGCGCTATCCCTGGTTCCCGTACAACTACAACCTGCTCTACGCCGCCGCGCTGCAGCTCGGCGACGACGTGCTGCCGCACTTCCTCAATGCGCTGGCGGGTGCGTTGTCGGTGGTGATGGTCTATCGCCTGGGCATCCTGCACGCCAACCGGCTCACCGCCTGCATCGGCGCGGCCATCTGGCTGGGGCTCGGCGATTACTCCAACGCGCTGATCGACATGGGCGTGGCGCTGTTCGTGCTGTCGGCCTGCGTGGCGCTGTGGTGGTGGCGCGAATCGGAGCCCGGCAAGCCCGCGCACGGCGGCATGCGCTGGCTCGGCGTGGCCGCGTTCTGCCTCGGCGTGGCCGCTGGCTCGAAGTACCAGGCGTTGATCTTCCTGCCGCTGGTGGCGGTGTTCGTCGTCCGGCACGAGCGCCGGCCCCGGGCCTGGGCGCTGGTATTCGCCTGCTTCCTGGTTCCGTGCGTGTACTGGTATGCGCGCAACGCCATCATGACGGGCGACCCGTTCAACCCCATCGGCGCGCGCGTGTTCGGCTTCACCGAGTGGACGCCGGCCGACTACGTGCAGCAGGTGGCCGACGTGCGCGTGCACGCCGAGCTGCCCAACGCGCTGATCTGGTCCGTGTTCTTCGCGCCGTTCAGCGTGTGGTGGAAGCGTTCGGCGGCGGTGCGTGCAGCCGGCTGGTTCTGCCTGTATTCGGTGGCCGTCTGGGTCGTGACCTCGCGCTATCCGCGCTACCTGACAGCCTCGTTCCCGCTGCTGGCCGCGATCGCGGCGATCGGCTGGCAGGTGCTGTTCGGTTGGATCGTCTCGGGCGTTCGCCGCATGTTCGGCGCCAGGAACACGGCGCAGGACGCGCCGCCTGCTGCCGTCACGCGGCGCACGCCGGCCCGCGTGGGCGACTGGGTGGCCGTGCTGCTGCTGGCCGTGCTGGCCGCCGTCTCGGTGCGCCAGACCGCCGCCAAGGTCGCGATGGTTTCGATCACGCCCGAGGCTCGCGAGGCCGTGCTGCGCCGGCACGTGCCGGGCTACGCCGTGATGGACTACCTGCGCCGCAACGCCACCGGCCGCGTCTACCAGATCGCGCTGAACGAGGCGATCTACTACGGCCCCAACCCCATCTGGGGCGACACGCTCGGGCCGTGGCGCTACACCGACTTCGGACGCCTGTCTGGCGGCGATCTCGCGCGCAAGCTCGGCGACATGGGCTTCACCGCGGTGGTCCTGCCGGACTCCGTGGTGCCCGTGTTCAGCGCGCGCATCGATTTCGACAAGTACTTCGCCGTGGAGTACGAGAAAGACGGCAGCCGGGTCTACCGTATCCTTCCCGCCGCACCATGACCGACACCGATTCCCTCGCCGTTCCAGGCAACACCGGCCTGCGCATTGCCGCGGTCATCCCCTGCTACAACGAGGCGCTGGCCATCGCCCAGGTGGTCGCGGGCTTTCGCGCCGCGCTGCCCGAGGCCGAGATCCACGTCTTCGACAACAACTCCAGCGACGACACGGCCGCCGTGGCGCGCGCGGCCGGCGCCGTCGTCACGCACGTGGCCCTGCGCGGCAAGGGCAACGTGGTGCGGCGCATGTTCGCCGACGTCGAGGCCGACGTGTACGTGATGGTCGACGGCGATGCCACCTACGACGCCGGCGCCGCGCGCCGGCTCATCGACCGGCTGGTGAACGACAACCTCGACATGGTGGTCGGCAGCCGCGTGGACGACGGCCAGGACGCGCACACCTACCGCACCGGCCACCGCCTCGGCAACCGCATGCTCACGGGCGCCGTGGCGCAGCTGTTCGGAGGTGGCCTCAGCGACATGCTCTCGGGCTACCGCGTGTTCTCGCGGCGCTATGCCAAGTCGTTCCCGGCGCTGTCGCGGGGCTTCGAGACCGAGACCGAGCTCACCGTGCACGCGCTCGAACTGCGCATGCCCTATGCAGAGGAAGGCACCGCCTACAGCACGCGCCCCGAAGGCTCCGTCAGCAAGCTCTCGACCTACCGCGACGGCTGGCGCATCCTGAAGACCATCTGCAAGCTGTTCGTGAGCGAGCGGCCGCTGCAGTTCTTCTCGATCATCGGGGGGCTGCTCGTGCTGATGTCGGTCGCGCTGGTCCTGCCGCTCGTCATGACCTACATGCACACCGGCCTGGTGCCCCGGCTCCCCACGGCGGTGCTGGCCACGGGCGCGATGCTGGCGGCCATGCTGTCCTTCGTGTGCGGCGTCGTCATGCAGGCCATCACGCTGGGGCGGCGGGAGGCCAAGCGGCTGCGCTATCTCGCGATTCCGGGCGTGCGCGAGCAGGCGACCCGCGCTTCACGCGCCTCGCGATGAAGATCGCACGCGAGTTCCTCTCGTTCGCCGCCGTCGGCGTGATCGGGCTCGTGGTCGACGTGGTCGTGCTGTACCTGCTGGCGCCGCTGCTGGGCTGGTATGCGGCGCGCGTGGTGTCGTTCCTTGCGGCGGCGACCACCACCTGGGCCTTCAACCGCCGCTACACCTTCGCGGCCAGCGCAGCGGCCGGCCGTTCCCTCTGGCGCGAATATCTGGGCTACCTGGCGACCATGGCCGCCGGCGCAGTGCTGAACTATGGCGCCTACGTGCTGACGCTGCACTGGGTCGACGGGCGCTGGGCCGCGGCCCTGGGCGTGGCGCTGGGCAGCCTCGCCGGCATGAGCGCCAACTTCCTGTCGGCGCGCTACCTGGTCTTTCGCTCGCACCGCGGCGGCTGAAGCCGCCGGCACGGCGCGCTCAGTGCGCGCCGGAAACGACGACCGGAATTTCGGTCGCGGGCGGCGTGTTGCGGCTGCGGCCGCAGCGCATGATGCCGTCGATCATCACCATGCCCACGCCCGGAATGTCGCCGAGCTGGACGCTTTCGAGCAGGCCCGGTGCGGGCGAATGCTGCGCGCGGTCCATGAACACGAAGTCGGCATCGCGGCCCACTTCGATCAGCCCGCAGTTGAGCTTGCGGATCTTCGCCGTGTTGCCGGTCGCGAAGCAGAACACCAGCTCGGCCGGGATGTTCGCGATGGACGACAGCATCGCCACCATGCGCAGGATGCCCAGCGGCTGCACGCCCGAGCCGGCCGGCCCGTCGGTGCCGAGGATCACGCGGTGCGGGCACTTCAGCTCCAGCGCCGCCCTGGCCGCCGCGATGGCCACCTTCTCGTTGCCGTTGTGCACGATCTCGATCGCGCGCGAGCTCTTCTCGCACAGCTCGCACACATGCGCCTCGGGCAGCGAGGTGTGGCCGCCGTTGATGTGGCCGATGATGTCGGCGTCGGCTTCGAGCACCACGTCCTTGTCGATCAGGCCCGAGCCCGGGATCGACGGGCCGCCCGTGTGGATCGTGCTCTGGATGCCGTACTTGCGCGCCCAGGCCACCATTTCCTTGGCCTCGTAGCCGGCCTTGACCGAGCCCAGTCCCACTTCGCCCAGCAGGCCCACGCCTGCCTCGGCGAGTTCCTTGAAGTCGCTCTCGACCATGCCCTTCTCGATGACGGGTGCACCGGCGAGCACCTTCACGCCGCCGGGGCGGAAGTTGTCGAAGGCGCGTTGCGCGGTGATGGCCAGCGCCTTCAGTCCGACGATGTCCTTGGGGCGGCCGGGCAGGTGCACTTCGCCGGCGGAAATCATCGTCGTCACGCCGCCGTGCATGGTCGAGTCGATCCAGCCGATCTGGCCCTGGCGCGGCGTCCAGTCGCCGAACACCGGATGCACGTGGCTGTCGATCAGGCCGGGTGCCACGCAGGTCTTGCGTGCGTCGATCACGGTCTGCGCGCCTTCGAGGTCGCAGTCTTTCTCTTTGCCGACCGCCACGATCAGGCCGTCGTTCACCACAATGGTGTCGGCGTCGAGGATGGGCTTGTCGATGTCGCCCGAGAGCAGCAGCCCTATGTTCTTGATGACGACCTTGCCCGACTTGCCGCCGGCTGCGATTTCTGCCATTTCGATGTGTCCTCGTGGGGTGATGTGTTGTCTTGCGGCTCGTCCGCGCGCACCGTGCGCAGCAGCGTCTCGATCACGAAGTCTTCCCAGTGCGCGACGGCCTCCGGCGACTCCATCGGCTCGCCGAGGAAGGCGGTGAGCGTGTGCCGGTTGGAGGTGTAGAAATAGCCGGTGGACGCTATCAGCAGGTAGATGTCGCGCGCCACCAGGTCCTTGCGGAACAGGCCCTGCGCCGCCCCACTGGCGAGGATCTCCGCAATGATCGCCACCGCCCGCGACGAATACTCGCGCGCGCGCAGCGACTTCGAGATGTGCCGCCCCTTGTGCAGGTTCTCGGTGTTCAGCAGCGTGACGAACTCGGGGTTCTTGCGGTAGTAGCCCAGCACGAAGCGGATCACTTCGGTGAACGCCTCCACCGGCCGCGAGGCGTCGAGCGCAATGGCGGCCTCGGCATCGTCCATGCGCTGGTAGATGCCCTCGAGCACCGCGATGAACAGGCCTTCCTTGCTGCCGAAGTAGTAGTAGATCATCCGGTCATACGACTTCGCGGCCTTGGAGATCTTCTCCACGCTGCCGCCGTCGTAGCCGTATCGGGCGAACACCTTGGTCGCCGATTTCAGGATGCTGTCGCGCGTGGCCTGCGCCGCGGCCTCGCGCACGCCGGTGCGGCGCTGGGGCTTGGCGGCGGTGCGGTTGTCGGCCATTGCGCGCGGCGCCCTGCTTATTTTTCGGCGAACGCGCGCTCTACGACGAAGTCGCCGGGCGTCGAGGTGTTGCCTTCCTTGAAGCCGCGCTTTTCGAGGATGTGCTTCAGGTCGACCAGCAGGCCGGGGCTGCCGCACAGCATGACGCGGTCTTCCTCGACGTTGAGCGGGGGCAGGCCGAGGTCGTCGGTGAGCTTGTTGCTCTCGATGAGGTCGGTGATGCGGCCTTGGTTGCGGAACTCCTCGCGCGTGACCGTCGGGTAGTAGAGCAGCTGCTTGGCAACCATCTCGCCCAGGAACTCGTGCTTGGGCAGGTGGTCGATCACGAGGTCGTGGTAGGCCAGCTCGTCGACCTGGCGCACGCCGTGCACCAGAATGACCTGCTCGAACTTCTCGTAGGTGTCGGGGTCGCGGATGATGCTCATGAACGGTGCCAGGCCGGTGCCGGTGCCGAACAGGTACAGGCGCTTGGCCGGCAGCGTGTAGTCGATCAGCAGCGTGCCGGTGGGCTTGCGGCCCACGATGACGGTGTCGCCCACCTGGATGTGCTGCAGCTTCGAGGTGAGCGGGCCTTCTTCCACCTTGATGCTCAGGAACTCGAGATGCTCCTCGTAGTTCGGGCTCACGATGCTGTAGGCGCGCAGCAGGGGCTTGTTGTTGACCTTCAGGCCGATCATTGTGAAATGACCGTTCGAGAAGCGCAGCGCCGGGTCGCGCGTGGTGGTGAAGGTGAACAGGCGGTCGGTCCAGTGGTGGACGCTCAGGACGCGTTCTTCGCTGAATGCACTCATACGGAACTCAAGAGTTGGTTGGAACAGTGGAAGGTGGCTGGGCCGGGATGCACGCCCTTGGGGCATGCGGCCGCCGGCCGGCTGCGAACCCTCCATTGTCGTTGGTCGGAAAAACCCCGACGGACAGCGCGAGAAAACACCATTGCAAGCATCGGGCCCGTTTGCTACATTGACTGCGAATGTAGTGAACGCAACATGAAAGTGTAGGGAATGCTACACAAACGGAAGTCGGTGCACAAGCGGGCTGACGGCACGTTTGTTGCAAACCCCGGCAGCCAGGATTTGCCCCCGCACATCACCGAAACGCCCACGAGATCGCCCCGATGACAGAACACACCAAGACAGATGGCCTCCCCGGCATGGACATGCCCGTGGTGGCCGAAGCCGGCGGGGGGGCCGGGCCGCCCGCCCGCCCCCCCCCACCGACCGCCGGGCACACGACCGCGACGAGAACAACCCCACCCCCCGGGTGGGCGAACAAACC
>NZ_JBGLYN010000113.1:0-11130 GCF_047304045.1 Variovorax sp. Varisp85 | reverse complement strand
ACAGTGAAACGACTCAGCGCCGATGATAGTGCGGGTTCCCGTGTGAAAGTAGGTCATCGTCAGGCTCTTACAGCCCAAAAAACCCCAGTCAGAAATCTGACTGGGGTTTTTTGCTTTGGGGAGTTTGAAAATGGAAATGCAATGGAAATGGCGACACCGTCAATAACCAAACCGAACAGCCAATAAAAAAGCCCGATGGACAATCCACCGGGCTTTTTAGTTGGCGCAATCAGCGATTGTCAGGCTGCCAGACGCTGCTCAATCGCAGCCTTGGTTTCCGGCAATTCCTTCGGCAGATGGTGCTCAAGCTGCTTGAACAGCTCGGAGTGCAGCTTCAATTCAGCCTCCCACGCAGCCTTGTCGATGCTGGTCACGGTCGCGAACTGTTCGGCGCTGAAATTCAGGCCTGTCCAGTTCAGATCCTCGTAGCGCGGGCTCACGCCAGTGATGTGCTCCACACCATTGGTCTTGCTGCCTTCGACCCGATCGATCATCCACTTCAGCACGCGCATGTTCTCGCCATAGCCAGGCCAGACGAACTTACCGTCCGCGCCCTTGCGGAACCAGTTGGTCGTATAGATCTTCGGCAGCTTGGCGCCCGAGGCTTCCAGTTTCTTGCCGAGATCGAGCCAGTGCTGGAAGTAGTCGCTCATGTTGTAGCCCATGAACGGCAGCATGGCGAACGGGTCGCGGCGCACGATGCCTTGCTGGCCAGCCGCGGCAGCGGTCGTCTCCGAACCCATGGTCGCGGCCATGTACACGCCTTCCACCCAGTTGCGGGCTTCGGTGACGAGCGGCACAGTGGTCGAGCGGCGGCCACCGAAGATGAAGGCATCGATCGTCACGCCCTTCGGGTCGTCCCACGCCTCGTCGAGCGCCGGGTTGTTGGTGGCCGCCACGGTGAAACGGGCGTTCGGGTGCGCGGCCTTGGCACCGGTTTCCTTGGCGATCTGCGGCGTCCAATCCTTGCCCTGCCAGTCGATCAGGTGCGCTGGCAGCGCCTTGCCCGGTGCGTCCTGTTCCATGCCTTCCCACCATACATCGCCGTCGTCCGTGAGCGCGACGTTGGTGAAGATCACGCCGTCGTCCAGGCTGCGCATGCAGTTCGGATTCGTCAGCATGTTGGTGCCGGGGGCCACGCCAAAGTAGCCGGCCTCGGGGTTGATGGCACGCAGAGAGCCATCGGCCTGCGGTTTGATCCAGGCGATGTCATCACCGATGGTCGTGACTTTCCAGCCTTCGAAGCCCGCCGGCGGCACCAGCATCGAGAAGTTCGTCTTGCCGCAGGCGCTCGGGAACGCCGCTGCGACGTGGTATTTCTTGCCTTCGGGATCCGTCACGCCGAGGATGAGCATGTGCTCGGCCAGCCAGCCTTCGTCGCGACCCATGTTCGAGGCGATGCGCAGGGCGAAGCACTTCTTGCCCAGCAGCGCGTTGCCGCCGTAGCCCGAGCCATAGCTCCAGATCTCGCGCGTCTCGGGATAGTGAACGATGTACTTGGTCTTGTTGCAGGGCCAGGACACGTCCTTCTGGCCAGCCTCGAGCGGCGCGCCCACGGTGTGCATGCAGGGCACGAATTCGCCATCGGCGCCCAGCACCTCGTACACGGCCTTGCCCATGCGGGTCATGATGCGCATGTTGACGGCCACATAGGGCGAGTCGGAGAGTTCGATGCCGATGTGGGCAATCGGCGAGCCCAGCGGGCCCATGCTGAACGGCACGACGTACATCGTGCGGCCCTTCATGCAGCCGTCGAACAGAGGCTGCAGCGTCGCGCGCATTTCGGCCGGCGCCATCCAGTTGTTGGTGGGTCCGGCGTTTTCCTTCTCCTGGGAGCAGATGAAAGTGCGGTCTTCGACGCGCGCAACGTCGCTCGGGTCGGACACCGCGAGGAACGAGTTGGGGCGCTTGGCGGGGTTGAGCTTCTTGAAGGTGCCGGCGTCGACAAGTCGCTGGCAAAGGCGGTCGTATTCTTCCTTGCTCCCGTCGCACCAGTGAATGGCTTCGGGTTTGCACAGCGCGGCCATGTCGGCCACCCAGGCAATCAATTTCGCGTTCTTGACGTATGAGGGCGTCTGAATGGTGAGGCCCTTCATCGTGGGTGCGTTCATCGGAAAATCTCCTAAGTTGAAAAATCGTCTTTCCGAACGGGGCGCCGTGCCGCTCAGGCACGGAGGTCCGTTTGAGAAAACGTTTCGCTTTGGGAGACTGCGTCAGCGCGGGCCGCACCGCCCGCGGACAAAGGCGCGAACGCCTGTCAGCGTCAGGCCATGTAGACCGCGATGGATGCCAGTAGCAGCATCAGCACGCCGCCGGCCAGCGGCAGCACCAGTGGCATCAGGTGAACGACCGACTCGACGGCGTCTTTTTCGACAGCGGCGCCCTGGCTCGGCTCGATGGGGGTGGGGTTGGACATCGGGAAGTACCTCGAATACGCAATTGACAAACTGCCGGCATTTTACCGACCGGCAGCCTGGGACCGGTCTAGGGGGTTGCGAGCCCCTGAATAGAACCGTCCGGGGTTGATCTTGCGGCTCAATGCTGCTCTTCGGCTTCGAAGCCGGCGTCCTTCAGCGCGGCCAGCACGCTGGCGAGGTGAGCGCGTCCGCGGGTCTGCAGCACCAGTTCGATGTCGACGTTCTGCGCCGCCAGCATCGTGAAGGCGCGCTGGTGATGGACTTCATCGACGTTAGCGCCCGCTTCGGCCACGGTGGCCGTGATCTGGGCCAAGGAGCCCGGAACATCGCGCGCGCTGACGCGCACGCGAGCCAGCCGGCCAGCCCGCACCATGCCCCGTTCGATGATGGCCGCGAGCAGCAGCGGATCGATGTTGCCACCCGAAAGAACCAGCCCCACGCGCTTGCCCCTGAAGCGCTCGGGGTGCCGGATCAGCGCCGCCAGGCCGGCCGCGCCCGCGCCCTCGACCAGGGTTTTCTCGATTTCGAGCAGCATCAGCACGCCCTGCTCGATGTCGCCCTCGTCCACCAGCAGCAGGTCGTCGACCTTGCTTGCGATGATCTCCCGCGTGAGCACGCCGGGCGTTCCGACCGCGATGCCCTCGGCGATGGTGCTCTTGCCCTGCGCGTGGTGCGTACCCTTCACGGCGTTGACCATGGCTGGAAAGCGCGTGGTCTGCACCCCGACGATCTCGATGCCCGGCTTGCGTTCGCGCGCCGCAACCGCCATGCCGGCGATCAGCCCGCCGCCGCCCACCGCAACCACCAGCGTGTCGAGGTCGGGCACCACGTCGAGCATTTCGAGCGCCACCGTCCCCTGACCCGCGATGATCGCCTCGTCGTCGTAGGGATGCACGAAGGTCAGCCCCTCGCGCTGGGCCAACTCCAGTGCGTGGGCGCGGGCCGCATCCAGCGTGTCGCCGTGCAGCACCACCTCGGCACCGAAACCGCGCGTACGTTCGATCTTCACGCCGGGCGTGAAGCGCGGCATCACGATCAATGCGCGCAACCCCAGCCGCTGCGCGTGATAGGCCACACCCTGCGCATGGTTGCCGGCAGACATGGCGATCACTCCGCGTATACCGTTCTCCGAGAGATCGACCAGCTTGTTGCATGCCCCCCGCTCCTTGAACGAGGATGTGAATTGCAGGTTCTCGAATTTCAGGAACACCTGTGCGCCGACGATCTCGGAGAGCGTGCGCGACTCGACGCAGGGTGTATTGAGCACCTGACCTTGGAGGCGCGCCGCGGCGCGCAGGATTTCATCGATTCCGACCATGGCGCGCATTGTGGCTGGAATCGCACCCATGAGGGTTTTTACCGTTCGCCGGTCTTCCCGAAGCCAAAAGTCTGCGTTATGGTCGCTCCGAGATTGTCCTCGTTGGAGGTTGCCTGATGGTCAAGCGTGCGGGTGTCGATGTCGTGGCTGCTGCGGTACGCGGGCAGGCACTGCCGTCGCCTGGCCTCAAGGAGGCGCCGGTGCTCGAGCTGATGTGCTCGCACTTCGTGCTCACGCTGGCGGCCAAGCAGGGGCCGCGTTTCAATGTGCGGCGCGACATCAATGGCCTGCTCTCGCTCACGGGGCGGCACCTGGTGTGGCCGGCGGCCGTGCTGCAGCGGCTGCGCGAATTCCTCGGGCGACGCTGCGCGGGCAACGAGGCCTGGAAGGGCGTCGAGGACTTCGACGGCCGCACGCTGCTGGAACGCCACGGCGTGTGGCGTGGCCCGTATGAAGAGGGCACGCTCTTCTTCTATCTCGACGAATACGCGAAAGACCAGCCGAAGGACCTGCTCTCGGTGCTGGCCGTCACGCGCGACTGGCTCACGCACGCGCTGCGCAAGCAATCGACGCTGGTCGAGAAGAACATCGACGCGCTCGCGGGCCTGCTGCAGCTCAACAAGGCCGAGCGCGCGCTGCTGCTCTACGGCACGCTCGCGCGCTACCAGCGCGACCTGCGCTCGCTGCTGGTCGAGTTCAAGGTCAACAACGCTCCCGAGGCCTATGCGGCCATTGCCGACCTCGCGGGCGTGAACGCGAGCGAGGTGGGCGAGGCGCTGCGCGCGGGCTCGCGGCTCGAGCGCATCGGGCTGGTGGAGAACCTGATCTCCGAGCACAACATCACCGACCTGGCCGACCTCATGAAGGTCAGCGAGAAGCTGCCGCCGGTGCTCATGCGCGAGTACCGCGACCACAACGAGCTGATGGCCGTGTTCACGCGGCCCTCGGCCAAGAGCGCGCTCACGCCACACGACTTCTCGTTCGTGCAGGAAGACGCGCAGATGCTCGTCACGTTGCTGCGCGCGGCGGTCGCGCGCAAGGAGCCCGGCGTCAACGTGCTGCTCTACGGGCCGCCCGGCACCGGCAAGACCGAACTCGCAAAGGTTGTCGCGCAGGCTGCAGGACTCGAACTCTTCGAAGTCGAGTATGCCGACCGCGACGGCAATTCATTGAGTGGCCGCGACCGCTACCGCTCGCTGCAGATCGCCCAGGTGTTCCTCAAGGGCAGCGCGCAGGCCGCACTGCTGTTCGACGAGGTCGAGGACGTCTTCCCGCCCATCAGTACCGAGGCTGCGCAGTTCATGGCGCGCGCCGAGCAGATCCCGGCGCCCACCAGCGGCAGCGTGAGCGGCAAGGCCTGGGTCAACCAGATCCTCGAGGCCAACCCCGTGCCCACGCTGTGGGTCACCAACCGCATCGAGCAGATCGACCCGGCCTTCCGTCGCCGCTTCGCCTACCACCTGGAGCTGAAGTCGCCGCCGCCGGGCGCGCGCGAGCAGCTCGTGAAGAAGACGCTCGAAGGCGTGGTCGTGTCCGAGGCCTTCACCGCCAAGCTGGCCGAGCGAAAAGGCCTCACGCCCGCGCAGATCCGCACGGCAGTGCGCTTTGCGGGTCTCGCGCGAACCGACGACGCTTCGGTGGAAGCGCTCATCGAACGCCAGCTGCGCAACGCCGACCTCGCCTTGGGCACGCTCGATGCCGGACGCGGCGAGCGCCGCAGCGTGACCACCTACGACCTCGACATGCTCCATGTCGAGACCCGCTTCGAGATCCCGCGCATCGTCGAGGCGCTGAAGGCGCGCGGCCACGGCACGCTGTGCTTCTACGGCGCGCCCGGCACCGGCAAGACCGCGCTGGCCGAGCACATCGCCAAGGCCGTGGGCCGCCCGCTCATCGTCAAGCAGGCCAGCGACCTCATGAGCAAGTACGTCGGCGAAACCGAGCAGAACATGGCCGCCATGTTCCGCGAGGCCGAGAACGAAAAGGCTGTGCTGCTGCTCGACGAGGCCGACAGCTTCCTGCAGGACCGGCGCGGCGCGCAGCGCACCTACGAGGTCACCGAGGTCAACGAGATGCTGCAGGGCATGGAGCGCTTCAACGGCGTCTTCGTCTGCACCACCAACCTGCTCGACCGGCTCGACCAGGCCGCGCTACGGCGCTTCACCTTCAAGATCAAGTTCATGCCGCTCACCGCCGCGCAGCGCGAGCGCATGTTCGTGACCGAGGCGCTTGCGGGCGACGCCGCGCTCATGACAGCTGCCATGCGTTCGCGGCTGGCCCCGCTGACACAGCTGTGCCCGGGCGATTTCGCGGCGGTGAAACGGCAGACCGACATACTGGCGGCCGAGTTTTCCGCGACCGAATTCCTTGACCAGCTCGAAGCCGAGCACCGTATCAAGCCCGAAGTGCGCGAATCGCGCGGCATGGGTTTCGTGCAATAGCGGGAACAGAAGAAAACCGGGCGCGCGAAACATCCGCGCGTCCGGGCCACGAGGAGGAAGGTATGGACTTTCGCAAGGTCGACGCGCGGCTGCTGCCGCGCCCAGGCGCATCGGTTGCGGGCGCCGCGCTCGCGGTGGCCTGCCTGCTGGCGGGTTGCGGAGGTGGCGGCGGCGGAGGCGGTGGCGCAGGCCTGCCGATCGGCCTGCTGCCCGGGACCACGACGCCGCCCGCCAGCGGCGGCGGCGATGGCGGCATCGTCGCCTCGGCCACGGTTGCCGGCCTGTGCGCGGCGCCGCGCGCGGGCGTCAACCCCGACACGGGTGCCGCCTATCCGGACCGCGCTGGCTCGCTCGACAACGAGAAGAGCTGGGTGCGCGGCTGGATCGACGAAACCTACCTCTGGTACACCGAGGTGCCGACCACGCTCAAGGCCGCCGACTACGCCACGCCGGTCGCCTGGTTCAACGTGCTCAAGACGCCGCTCACCACGGCTTCGGGCCGTGCCAAGGACCGCTTTCACTTTACCTACGACACCGAGGTGTACCGCCAGCTGTCGCAGGGCGGCGTGTCGGCCGGCTACGGCATGGAGACGGCGGCGATACGCAGCTCGCCGCCGCGCGACATCCGCATCGCCTTTGTCGAGCCGAACTCGCCCGCTACCAATGCGAGCCTGCAGCGCGGCGCGAAGATCCTCACCATCGACGGTATCAACGTCGTCAGCAGCACCGGCACCGCCAACGTCAATGCGATCAACGCCGCCCTTTCGCCCAAGGCCGTCGGCGAATCGCACACCTTCACCTTCGAAGTGAACGGCGTCGCGCAGTCTCCCGTGCAGTTGACGGCCGCGAAGGTCACCAGCACGCCGGTGCAGAACGTCCAGGTCATCGACACCGGCAGCGGCCGCGTGGGCTACTTGCTGTTCAACGACCACATCACGACCTCCGAGGCGCAGCTCATTGCCGCGGTGAACACCTTCAAGCAGGGCGCGGGCATCCAGGATCTCGTGCTCGACATGCGCTACAACGGCGGCGGCCAGCTGCTCATCGCCAGCCGGCTGGCCTACATGATCTCGTCGCCGGCGGTGACCGCGGGCAAGACCTTCGAGCAACTCACCTTCAACGACAAGAACCCGTTCCACCTGACGGCGGCGCAGACCCTGACGCCCTTCACCGGCACCAGCCGCAGCGGCCAGGCCCTGCCCACGCTGGGCCTCTCGCGCGTCACGGTGCTCACCGGCCCCGACACCTGCTCGGCGAGCGAGTCGGTCATCAACAGCCTGCGCGGCGTGGGGGTCACCGTCAACCTCGTCGGCGGCACCACCTGCGGCAAGCCCTACGGCTTCTACCCGCAGGACAACTGCGGCACCACCTACTTCGCGATCCAGTTCAAGGGCGTGAACCAACAGGGCAGCGGCGACTACGGCGACGGCTTTGCGCCCACCGCCGGTTGCACCGTGGCCGACGACTTCGCCCACCAGCTCGGGGACCAGAGCGAGGCGCGGCTGTCCGCGGCGCTCACGCTGCGCAGCACCGGCGCCTGCCCGGCCGGGTCGTCCAAGGCCCTGGCGTCGGGCCTGGACAAGAGCCAGGCCGCGCCCGATGTGGAGCAGCCCTACATGCCTGGCCGCTCGCCGCTGCGCGAGAACCGGCTGATCAATCCCGCACCCGATCCGGCCTGATCCGACCGGCCCGCGCAAACCCCTAGGCTGCGGCGCTTGCCATGGCCGCGGCTTGCACCGTAGAGTTGGCAAACGTTTGCGCAAAGCTTTGCGCAAACGTTTGTATTTCAGTGCCTTCGACTGAAAACCAACCTCTTAGTCTCAGGAGCGGAAGATGCAGATGCGCAAATGGATCGGGGCGATGTTCATCGCCGTCATCACGGTGTTGGCGGGCTGCGGCGGCGGTGGCGACGGAGGCGGCGGCATCGGCCTGGGCCCGGGCTTCGGCGGCGGATCGGGCGGCTCCACGGCGCAGAAGATCATCATCGACAGCGACTACAACACCATGAGCGACGACGGCCAGCTCGGCGTCATGGCAGTCCAATTGCAGGCCAGCGGCAAGGTGCAGGTCATGGGCATCAGCGTGGTGTCGGGCAACCAATGGCTCAAGCAAGGCGTGGCCGACGCGCTGATGTCGATGGAGCGGCTCGGCGTGGGCAACCGCATCGGCGTCTACGTGGGCGCGAACTACGCGCTCAACCACAGCTTCGCCGACGTACAAGCCGAGATGGCCGCGGGTGCCGGCGGCGACGGCTATCTCGGCGCCTGGGGCGGTCCCGAGCCGAAGACCGATGCCGACCTCAAGCCCTCGCCCGACGGCTTTGCGCAGCACACCGTCGTGCAGCGCAAGAGCGCGGTCGACTTCATCGTCGACACCGTGAAGGCCAATCCCGGCCAGATCACCATTCTTGCCATCGGCCCGCTCACCAACATCGCACTCGCGGCGAAGCAGAACCCCGAGATCGTCCCGCTCATCAAGAAGATCATCTACATGGGCGGTGCCATCGACGTGGCGGGCAACACCACCAAGGCCGCCGAGTTCAACTGGTGGTTCGACCCCGACGCCGCGCAGTACGTGGTGCGGCTGCCGATCCCGCAGGTGGTGGTGCCGCTGGACGTGACCGACACCGTGTTCCTCACCAAGACCATCTACGACCGCATCGCGCACCCGGCCAAGCCCACGGCCGTGACCGACGTGTTCCAGAAGCTCAACGGCTACGGCTTCGACGGCAAGAACGGCTTCGAGAACAACCCGAACTACACCCAGAACATCTGGGACACGCTCACGCTGGCCTACCTGATCGACCCGGGCTACGCCACGCAGACGGTGGACCGCTACGTCGACGTGATCGCCAAGCCTGGCGCGGCAGACAACGGCCGCTCCATCGGCTATGCCTCGCAGCCTGCGGGCCCCACGCTGCAGAAGATGACGGTGGTGAAGAAGTTCGACAACGCGCGCTTCTTCGAGCTGTACGTCGACCTGCTCACGCGGCCGGTGCCGGTCGTGCTGCCCGCGACGAACTGAAGGCTAGAAGGCCTCGCACACCCGCAGCACTTCGCTGCCATAGGCCTCGAGCTTCTTGGTGCCGATGCCGCTGATGCCCTGCAGGTCTTCGAGCGTCGCCGGTGCCCGCTCGGCGATGGCCGCCAGCGTGGCGTCGTGGAAGATCACGTAGGCCGGCAGATTGTGCTCCTTCGCCACTTCGGCGCGCCATGCCTTGAGCGCCTCGAAGCGCTTCTTGCCGGTGTCGTCGAGCTTGGCGGCGGCCGGCGAGGGCGCGCCCTTGACGGTCTTCTCGCGCCGGGACTTGCGCTCCGCCGGTGACGACACCGATTCGCGCAGCGTCACGCTCGCCTCGCCCTTGAGCACTGCGCGCGAGCCTTCGGTGAGCTTCAGCGTGTTGAACGCCTCCGCGTCGACCGCGAGCGCGCCCGTGGCGATCAGCTGGCGCAGCACGCCGCGCAGCGCCACCTCGCTGAACTCCGCGCCGATGCCGAAGGTGCTGATGCGCTCGTGGCCGAACTGCTTGACCTTCTCGGTCGGCTTGCCGCGCAGGATGTCCATGATGTGCCCGGCGCCGAAGCTGATGCCGCTCAACTGCTGCACGCGGTAGATGGTGCTCAGCAGCTTGCGCGCGGCATCGGTGCCGTCCCACACCTGCGGTGGGTTCAGGCAGTTGTCGCAGTTGCCGCAGGGCGTGCTCTTCTCGCCGAAATAGCCCAGCAGGCGCACGCGCCGACAGTCGCTCGCCTCGGCCAGCGAGAGCAGCGCGTCGAGCTTGCCGCGCATCACCTGCTTGAATTCCTCGCCGGCAGGGCTTTCGTCGATCATGCGGCGCTGGTTCACCACGTCCTGCAGGCCGTAGGTCATCCAGGCGTCGGCGGGGCCGCCGTCGCGGCCCGCGCGGCCGGTTTCCTGGTAGTAGCCTTCGATGTTCTTGGGCATGTCCAGGTGGCCGACGAAGCGCACATCGGGCTTGTCGATGCCCATGCCGAAGGCGATGGTCGCGACCATCACGATGCCTTCCTCGCGCAGGAAGCGGTCCTGGTGCTTCTGGCGCACCGCCGCATCGAGCCCGGCGTGATAGGGCAGCGCGTTGATGCCGGCGTCGCGCAGCATCACCGCCACGTCTTCCACCCGCTTGCGCGACTGGCAATAGACCACGCCCGCATCGCCTTCATGCTCGCGCTCGATGAAGCGCAGCAGCTGCGTGGTCGCGTCCTTCTTCTCGACGATGGTGTAGCGGATGTTCGGTCGGTCGAAGCTGGAGACGAACTGGCGCGCCTCCTCGAGCTGCAGCCGCTCGACGATGTCGGCGCGCGTCAGGTTGTCGGCCGTGGCCGTGAGCGCGATGCGCGGCACGCCGGCGTAGCGCTCGTGCAGCACGGTGAGCGCGCGGTACTCGGGGCGGAAGTCGTGGCCCCACTGGCTCACGCAATGCGCCTCGTCGATCGCGAACAGCGAGAGCTTGCCGCGCTCCTTCAGCGAATCGAGCTGCGACAGGAAGCGCGGCGTGTTCACGCGCTCGGGCGCCGCGTACAGCAGCGTGATCTCGCCGCGCAGCATGCGGCGCTCCACGTCCTGCGTCTCTTCCCAGTCGAGCGTGGAATTGAGAAAGGCCGCGCTCACCCCCGCCTCGTGCAGCGCGCCCACCTGGTCGTGCATCAGCGCGATCAGCGGCGACACCACCACCGCCACGCCGTGCCCCGCGCGCTGCCGCGCGATGGCAGGGATCTGATAGCACAGCGACTTGCCGCCGCCCGTGGGCATGAGCACCAGCGCGTCGCCGCCGCCGACCACGTGGTCGACGATGTCCTGCTGGGCCCCGCGGAACTGCGCATAGCCGAAGACTTCGTGAAGGATGTCGGCGGGTGCGCTGCTGCCGGAGGCGTCGATGGGGCGGGGAGCGAGAGAGGACACAGGCAGCGGAGGGGAGGTCGGAAGGGGGCGAGGG